>VHCW01000006.1 GCA_016871575.1 Verrucomicrobiota bacterium | reverse complement strand
GCGAGGTTCGCGGCGAACGCCGTGCCCAGCACGAGCACGCTCTTTACGAACAGGTCAAGTAGCATTGTCATTTGGTCTTTGCCTTTCGGATGATGGTTTCGAGACGCTCCAGTTCCTCGGCGGACAGCTTGGCGCCATCATCCACGAGAGCGGCAACGGCGCTGGCGAGCGAGCCATCGAAGAACGTGTCCACGACGCGCTTCAGCGCGGAGGGGCGCACCTTCTCGCGTGCCACGGCTGGTTGATAGAAGTATCGTTGGCCGCGTTCGGTGTGTTTGAGGACGCCTTTTCGTTCGAGAATGGCGAGCAAGGTGCGGACAGTCGAGTAACTGGGCGGATCGGGCAAAGCCGTCTGCACATCGAAAGCCGAGGATTCCCCTTTCGCGTACACGATGTCCATAATCTGCCGTTCCCGCCGGCTCAGGTCTTGATGTTTTCGTGCCATGCTAAATTTTTAGCATGTACACACCAACCAGTCAAGAAATACATGCGAAATTATTCGCATGCATGATTTCGAGCGCCGATCAAAAATCTCCCTCCTGTAGTCGCACCGTTACCGAGGACGGCGTCTCGTCGGCTTATGGGTGCGCGGAAAACGCGGGCATAAAGGCCGCGGCAACGCATCTTGTTATCGGCTTCAGTGTTCTGTCAAACTTGATTTCAAAGGTGCCGTTGTGGGCCACGTGACCCCACGTGGCGAATTCCCAACGCTGCGTCAGGAGCCGAGTCAGACGAGACGCCGAGGGTGAGGGCGGCAAACGCGGCCTGCTATGGTGATTGTCAAGCTAACGGAGAGGCGATCTTGGTCAGTTCATTGTTTGGTTCCTCTGATTTCGGTTTTGCTGTGTCGTGCGGCTTGCGCCTCGAAGCCTCCACCCCGAGCGCCACCTGCTATCCGTACTTGACGCCGCAGCGTCAGTACCACATGACGTGTTCGTGCTGTTGTCCGGCCAAACGCAAACGCGCCCCATCTACAAAACGGGCAAGACCATCGCCTCACCCCGGCCGCGTAACGGGCGCGCTCCACTGCCAAACCGTTGCTCCTGCTTTCCTTCATTTCCTCATCAGCCTTTCGCGGCGCTCATCCCTGGCACATCAGCCCCAGTTGCTCCGCCCTCACACGTCCCGTCGCCATCCGCCACAGGTCCACCGCCAATTGCCGCGCCACCGCCACAATCGCTTTCTTGCGCTGCGCCGCGCTGCCGCGCGGATCACCCAACACCCGTCCCCAACGGCGCAGCCCCCGATACTGCGGTTGGAACCGCGCCAGCCGCCACGCCAGCTCAATCAGCAACACCCGCAACCGCGGGTTGCCGTGCTTGGTGATGGATCCCTGCTGCCGATGGCCGCCGCTGGAGTCCTCCCGCGGACACAACCCGGTGTAGCTGGCCACTTCCCGGCGGTTGCGAAACCGTCCCCAGTCGCACATCTCCCGCTCCAACACCTGTTGGGTCAACCCGCCCAACCCGCGCACCCGTTGCGCCGGGGCCGCCGCCGCCAACTGCGCGGTCAACGCCTGGCGTTGCTCATGCACCGCCACCACCAGCGACTGCACCCGCTGCAGCATCTCCAGCAGCCACGCCGGCACGCTGCCGTTGGCGAGTCGCTCCCAGCTTTTCCCGCGCCACCACGCTCCCTGGATGCGGTGGCCGTGCTGCAACAACAGACTGCGCCCCATCGCTTCCAGCCGCCTGCGTTCGCGCGCGAACTGGTCGCGTTGACGAGCCAGCGCGCGGCGTTGTTCTTCTTCGGGTGTGGGCACGCGCACCACGGCCAGCGCATACTGGTTGCCGTTGACATACTGGTCCAGCTTCAGCGTCAGGGCACGGGCGTCGCTCTTGTCGGTCTTCACCCCCGTGTGCCGTTCATCGAGCCGTTGGGGCGCGACGACGACATTGCGCACCCCCAGAGCGGTCAACTGCCGGTGCAGACCGTAACCGAAGGCACCGGCTTCGTAACAACTGTACACTGTCGTGGCGTGGGTCAGTTGCAGGCTGACCCAGTTCAAGAATGCGGTGGGAGTGAACTTCTGGGGCGGCTGTGGGTTCTGGCCGTCGAGTTGGCGGACGACCACGTAGAAGTCGGCATGGACATCAATGCCGAGCTTGATCCTGCTCGGAGCAGGATTGATTGGCGTTGCTTTATTGGCCGGGATTTGCTCCCCTCGGCCTTGGGAGTTGTTGTGAGTAGTCTTCATAGGTCGGGTGTAGCGCACTCCCCGCTCACCCGACCATCACCATGTCATCTACAACTGCAGCACGGCCAGAATCTGCCGCGCGATGAGCCAGCGGTAAACGTCGAACTCAGACGGCGACCAGAGGTCGTCGTGTTTGTATTTCGTCCGTACGCGGATCGAGTCCCAAACGGACTTCAGTTCCTGCTCGGCTTGGGCCACCGGTTTGCCGCGTTTCTTGGCCTCGGTGATGAGTTGTTCGAGCGTGTAGAGATAGCGGTAATCATCGTAGCCCTCGCGATACGCTTCCCACATCGCGACGGGAATCGGTGTGCCGTCAGGCTCGCTGCGGTTGAAGAAGTCCATCGAGGCGGCGTCGAGGTAGTTCCACGGGTCGCCGTTGCTTGACTGGTAAATCCACGGGATCAACGTCAGGAATCCGCTGCGCCAGAAACCGAAGCCGTAGGTCATCCGCGCGCCGGCGACGGGCGTGTGGTCGTTCTCGCCGTTGACGTGGTTCGGATAACACCAATACTCCACCTTCCGCGCTTTCATGTCGGCGAGGATCGCCTCGCGATCCGGCGCGAACGGTTGCGTGCACCACACGTCCACGAAAGGCCGCATCGGCGCAAACTGCTCGTGCGTCGGGTCCGCCGTCACATACGTCCGCACGCCGGCGGCCTTGCACGCCTTCAACACCTTCACCATGTAGCTGACCGACGCCGGGGCGGTGCTCGGCTCGTCCATCGGATAATAAAGAAACTCCGGCCAGCCGCGCTCTTTTCGTCCCGCCTCAATGGCGCGCACCATCGCGGTCAACTCGCGGCAAAACTCCTCCGGCGGGTCTTTCACGTTGCGCAGGTGCGAGCCGGGTGATTCCTTCATGTATTTGTGATAGACGCCGCCGCTGTTGATGCCCATGACTATCGGTCCAACGAAACCGTGCTTCCTCCAAAGCTCGATCTTCGCCGCGAGCGTGTCCCACTTGAAATCGAACTTGCCGTCCTTGTCCGCCGGCGGCGCCCAGAGCGACAACGTCACGTGGCGCGTGCCGTGGGCGACCATGTCGGCGTGCTCCAACTCCGCTTTCCGCCGCCAATACTCGCGCGAGATGTCGTCCTTCGCCTCGGCGGCGCGGTCAAGCGGATGATGATAGTAAATTCCAAAAATCTTCGTCGGATCATCGCGTAGCTTGAACGGCAGGATGCGCAGTTTGATGGGCACGACAGCCTTGCCGCTGTCGCATGAAAACGTGACGTTACCGCGATATTCGCCCGCGCGCGCGTTGTCGGGGACGCGGATCGTCAGCCAGAAACGCGCGTTCTCGTCGGCCTTGAGGTTGCCGCCCGTGAACCGCTCCAGCACGTCGGGCACGACGCGACAACGATACAGCGTCGTGTAATTCGGTCGCGCGATCATGTAGCGGACGCGTCGCACTTCGATGTTCTGCGCCGGTACGGGGCCGATGTCGCTGACAGTGACTTTCGCGTTCGTGAGGTCGCGCAACGGTCGGACGATAAAATTCACCGGCTCGAACTCGCCCGGCGTTGCGAATGCGCGCAGTTCGGGATTGAGGTCTTCGGGATACGGGTTTGTGTGCGGATAGACGCATTCGAGGTAATGTCGCGACCAGACAACAAAGTCGCGCTTCCCGTGCTTTGGCATCGGGCCGGTGGGCGGTTCGGGGTCTTGCTTCCATTTCGCCCACTCCGCCGGTGGCAGTCGGAACGTCCATTCCTCGAACGGTGCAATGATCTCCTTTTCGACGCGCGCCGCGTCGGCGTCGGTCCACGCCATCACGGCGTTGACGGCCCATTTGCTGCGCGGCACGAACTTGATGGCGAGCGGCCCGGCGGCGCGGAAGCGCAGCGCGCGGAACTGGTAGCAGCCTTCGATCTGCACGCGTTGCGTTTGCTTGCCGACTTGAACGGTGAAGTCGAAATACTGCGCGCGATATTTTGAGTCGCTTGTGCCGCAAACGACATAGACGTTGTAGTCGCCGGGCAGAGCCTTGATGTGGAAGGTATTTGCGCTTTCGCCGATGACGGCGGCTTCCGTGATCGGGTTGGTCCAGATCGGCGGCTGTTCCATGCGACCGCGACTCTTGTTGTCAATCATCTCGCGGTAAGCGCGCACCGACGCGGTGAGGCCGTCCTTACTCTGCCAGCCATCACTCTTTGGCGTGATTTTTGTGAAACCGGTCCAGACGTCGGATTTCTCCGTGCCCATGTTGAAGAGCAACGGCGCAGCAAGTAAGAGACAGTAGAGGGTGTTCATTGGAAGCAAACGATTTTTCCGCCTTCAAGCGTGGTCACGATGCGACCGTCACGATTTACCGCGAGGCCCCACGGCACGGAGGTCGCGGGCAACTGTTGTTTCCACAACAATCGTCCATCGCCGGTGTCGTAGGCGGCGAGTTCACCGGGCGTGGCCACAACGGCGGCGTTCGGCGCAACGGCGATGGCAACGCTGTCTTTGCAGGCGACTTCCCACACCGGTTTCACGCGTGGCGGCTGCGGCTTGCCCCATGAGACGCGGAATGTTTCCACCAACTCCGGTTCGGAAGACGCGAAACCCATCAACCGCGCGTTGTTCAGCCACGCCACGAAGCGGTCGCCGGCGGGCGCGAGCAACGTCTTGTTCTGCACCGTCGGGTCATAGACCATCCAGCGCGGATGCGAGTAGAGCGGTTTGCCGCTGACAAGCACTGTGCCGCCGAGACGGTAGAGTTCGCTGCCGCGCGGCGCGCGCGAGCCGATGACGTTGTTGCGATCCACTTGTTGTGTCACCGACACGTCATTGAGGCAGCGTCCGTCCTGCAGATCGTAAATGGCCGGCGAAACCGCATTGCCGCCGGCGAGGAAGAGTTTGCCGCCAGCGATCATCATCTGGCCTTGCGCGCTGACGCCGGTGCGTGCTTCGGGGTCGAGGTGGCCGGAAGAATTGTTCTGCCAGCGCAACTTTCCAGTGGCGGCGTCGAGCGCGAAGATGTGCGTGCCGTCGTAGTTGACGATGCCCGCGGCGAGGTAGGCGACACCGTCGTGGACGAGCACGCCGCTCGCGACGGGCCATGTGGATTGCAATTCGCCGTAAACCGGAATCCTTCGTTCCGCCGGCGCCGCGCGGAACCGCCACAACAACTTGCCCGTGCGCGCCTCGAAACAATACGCGAAGCCGTCGGCGGAGCCGACAAACGCGCGTCCCTGCCAGATCGTCGGCGGGAAACGGACGGCGCCGCCCGTGAACGCTTTCCACGCGGGCTTGCCGCTCGTGGCATTGAACGCGCGCACGACACCATCGGAGCCGCTGACGAACACGAAATCGCCCGCGGTCGTCGGTGCGGTCGGCGTGAACGCAGCGGTCGGTGCGAACTCCCACGCTTTGCGCGATTGATTTGCCACGGGCACAGTCGTCGCGGTTGTTGCGGAATGGTTCGCGCGGAACACCGGCCAGTCGGCGGGCGTTGGCGCAAGTTCGGTCTTCAACGCTGCGACACTCTCCAGTCGCTCCGACTCGACCGCCGGTTGGCTGAAATTGAAATCACCCGCCGGGCCGAGCGCGGTAATGCCGTAGAGCGTCAGGTTGCAGTCGCACGTCGAAGGCCACCAATAGAGCAGGCCGTTGGCGATGGTCACGCCGTCGTGGCATTGCGCGCGCATTGGCGAGACGAGTTGAGGTTGTTCCTTGGCGAAATCGAGACGGGTCGAGCCTTCGCCGGCGCGGAACAGGATCGCGTCGCACGATCCCGTGGGCCGGGTGCAGGCGCGGCGGCCGATTTTGATTTCGCTGAGCACTTCGCCGGTGAGCGCGTCGAATTTCCGTGCGGGATCCTTGTCGTTGGCGCCGGGGATGCCGTACAACGTGTTGCCGCGCAGGATGAGTTGGTAGTTGTCGTAAGCGTGTTCCCAAAGAATCTTCCCGTTGTCGGCGGAAACGGCGAGCAGCTTGCCAACAGGCGGCCCGGCGAAATAGAGCGCCTTGTCGCCGGACTTCAGAAATGTTGTCGTGCGCCAGTTCGTGCGGTGGTCCTGACGCGGCAACGGCTCGCCGAGCGTGGAGAAAAGCTCCGGCGCGTTGGTCGGTGTTTTGCGCCACAACGGTTTGCCGGTCTTGGCGTCGAGGCAAACGAGATACCCGCCGAATCGGAACCCGAAGATGCGCCCGTTTTTCAGGCAGAGCGCCCGGCTGTCAAACGGCTCGTTTTCGCGGTGCCGCCAGAGCACTTCCTTGGTTTGCGGATTGATGGCGTAGAGCGTGTGGCCGAAGCCCCACACGAGTTCCTTGGCGTTGAACCCCGGCGAAAGCGGATTCCACGGCCAGCCTTTTCGCTCGATTCGGGTGCGGAGCACCGGGTCGCGCAACTCCTGTTCGCCGACCAGCGCGTAGAGCACGCCGTCCTCCAACGCCATCCATTTCCAGAATGTCGAGCCGTACCGTTCCTCCGGCACCGTGATTTCGTCGCGCAATTCGCCGGTCGCCGCGTCGAACAGCTTGCACGATTTGTCGTCGCCGAAGAACAACGTTTCGGGTGTCGCGATGATCGTGTTGCGATGGACCATCAACGCGGATGGAAGCTGGCGACGCCAGAGCAACGTGCCGTTGTAACCGTTGAACGCGGCGAGCGTGTCGAGCCACTCTTCCTCGCGCTCCTTGAACGCGATGTGGCCGAATGCCTTGAAAATCCGTCCCGCCGACGCGACGGCCACCTGCGGCAGCGGCGCGTAACGCGGGTCAGCGAGAAACTGCGTTAGATAGGGCGCGCGCGCAATTCTGTCGCGCGAGAGCGGATTGTTATCAGGACCGTGGTACGGATGACTCCAATCGTCCGCGCCATCAAGAGGCGGTTTGGTCAAGGTACGTCCGCCGATCAAGGCTTTCGCGCGCGGCTGCAACACACGCAATAATTCTGTTTCCGGAATGTCGGTTGTCGCAATGACGGCGTCGGCGAGATTCTCGGCGAGACCGATGTGTGAGAGCGGTCCGCGCTCGACGTAAATCCGCAAGTTCAGCAAGCCCGCCGCGTCCACGGCGCGCCGCGCGCGCTCGACGCTCGGCGCATCCGTCAACTGGCTGTAGATGGTGAACTCGGTTTCGCGCACCAGTTTCAACGCCCGGCTGCCGTCGGTGTCACCGAGCACGACGCAAATGCCGCGTTTGACGCCAAGGTCATCGGCCAGAGCGGTCAAGGACAACAAGAGCAGAGCAAGGAAGGTTGTTTTCATGTTCTACCTCCAAGGTGACTCCACGACACGCACACGCACGGTCGCTTCGCCGCCAAGGGCGGTCAACTCGTAATTGCCCGGCGCAAGCTTCTTGCCGGGAGTGAGAGAAATGCGCTGCGGGCCGCGCGTTGCTTGTGCCGTCGAACACGCCATAACTTTGCCGGCGCGGCGCAACTCGCAAGTGATCGGCACCGTGTCGCCCGGTTTGACGCCGGATAGTTGGAAGCGCGCCGCGATGGCGGGCGCGTCGGCGAAGATCACCGTTTGTTCGGCAGCGAAATCCAAGATTGTCGGACGCGCGTAACGGAGCAGCGCGAGGTCGTCAATGAAAAGGTCGAGCTTGTCGTGGTGTTTGTAGTCGGACTCGGAGATGTGGAACTGGATATGACGAACGTCATTGGGGCGCGGAATCTTTGCGATGGGGATTTTGATTTCCACCCATTCGTTCAGTTTCAGTTCTTTCAAACGCAGGCTGTAGGCGTTCGCCCTGTCCGGGACGTGGAGACCGAGGCCGACCGGTTCCCTCGGTAACGCCGGACGCGACGAGGTCGTATAGACCCACAGGTGCAGGAAATCCCAGCCCGACCAATCGCGTATTGCGCCTTCGGGAATGGCGCGTCCGAATCGGGGCCAGCCGATGGGATATTTCGCTTCACCGGCGTGGTAGTCCACCGTGACATGCCAGTGGAGCGCCGTCGGGTTGACCTTCACGCGCGCCGCCGAGACTTCGACGGTGGATTCTGCCGGCGACCAGCCTTTCGTCGTCGCGCCGCCGAACAACAGTTGCTTCTCCATCACCGGCTCAGCATGAGCGATGAGAGCGAGGGCAATGAGTGCGAGGGCGGTTTTCATTGCAGACGGCATCGTAGCGCGCTTTAGCTGTCATGCAAGCACAGACATTTCCGTGCTTGTGTTTCAGCTGATTCCGATATTCAACTCAAACCTGCCATGAAACAACGAATCCTTCTCATCCTCCTCGCCATCGCTTCTGCATGCGCCTACGCCAGCACCAACTACACCCTCAGCGTGACTGCCGACCGCCCCAGCGCCATCTACAAACAGGGTGAACCTGTCACGTTCACCATCAAGCTGCTGCTCGATAAGCAACCGGTCAACGATGCGGAAGTCGGTTGGATTATTTCCAAGGACGGCGTGCCGCCCACGACCAGCGGCAAAGTGAAACTCGACGGAGGTCGCGCGACTGTCACAGGGAAACTCGCTGAGCCGGGGTTCTTGCATTGCCGGGCTTCGTTCAAGAACCGCACCGCGCTCGGCGGCGCTGCAATTGACCCGCTTCAGATCAAGCCCAGCCTGCCGGTACCCGGCGATTTTGACGAGTTTTGGTCAGGCCAAAAGAAAAAGCTCGCTGCTGTGCCTGTCAACCCGCGCCTGACGCCGGTGAAATCGTCCGTGGCCGGTGTGGAGTGTTTTGATCTCCAAGCCGATTCCGTCGGCGCGCCGGTGAGCGGGTATTTGGCGCGCCCGGTCGGCGCAAAGCCGAAGAGTCTCCCGATCATCCTGACCGTTCACGGCGCGGGCGTGCGAAGCTCCAGTCTCGGCGGCGCAACGGGTTGGGCGCAGAAAGGAATGCTGGCGCTCGACATCAATGCCCACGGGATTCCGAACGGCAAACCGGCCGAGTTCTACAAACAGATCGCCGATGGCGAACTGAAAGATTATCGCGCCCGCGGCCGCGAGTCGCGCGAGACAATCTACTTTCTCGGCATGTTCCTGCGGCTGGTTCGCGCGCTGGATTTCCTGACGGCGCAACCCGAATGGGATGGTCGCACGGTCGTCGTGCATGGAACCAGTCAGGGTGGCTACCAATCGCTGGTGGCCGCCGGTCTGGACTCGCGCGTGACGTTCTTGGCCGCCGGCGTGCCGGCAGGATGCGATCACACTGGCTGCGTTGTTGGACGTGTCAATGGCTGGCCGAAGTTCATCCCCACCGGTGAGAAACCCGACGCGAACGTTGTGAAGGCTGTCCGCTACTTCGACGCGGTGAATTTCGCCGCGCGCAGCAAGGCCGGCGGGATCATCACG
Organism: Verrucomicrobiota bacterium; assembly: GCA_016871575.1. Classification (GTDB taxonomy): domain Bacteria; phylum Verrucomicrobiota; class Verrucomicrobiia; order Palsa-1439; family Palsa-1439; genus CAIKAP01. The sequence continues at coordinate 77,755 of VHCW01000006.1, read as the reverse complement.
GTCGGGTTCATTGATACCACCTGTCCACCGACGAGCGTCTATGCCGCGTACAACGCGTTGCCGGGCAGGAAGGAAATCTACAATGACATTCCCACCGGCCACGCGAATTCGCCGGGGGCGACTGCCGCGATGCGCAATGCCATTCTTGCGCACGTGGAAATGATGAAGAGCAAGAGGTAACCTGGCTTTTGCCGGAGTTCAGTTCTTCGACACGTCTTCCGGCGTTTCGGCGAGCAGGCGGAACAAAGGTCCCTTTGTCAGGAGGATTGTTTTCCAGAGTTCTTCGGGCTTGGGATAGAATACGAGTTCAATCGAGGCCGGGTGCGTGAGCCATGCGCCTTGCTTCATTTCCTTGTCCAGTTGCCCAGCGGACCAGCCGGCATAGCCCGCAAAGAACTTGAATTGCGCCCGGGCAAGGAAATCGCCTATCGGCTCGACCAAGGCGTCCAAGTCATGAGACAGGTGGACTCCCGGAATGACGTTCGCTTGCGCAAAATCGTTTTCCACCGTGTCATGGATCAGGCAACTCAACGCCTGGGGTTGCACGGGGCCGCCAAGGTAAATGGGCAGGCGGCCGACGGAATCCGGCAACGGATCATCGAGCGCGCGTCCAACCTGGTAGTCGCTGGGGCGGTTGATCACAAGGCCGAAAGCGCCCTGGCTGTTGTGCTTGCAGATCAACACCACCGCGCGACGGAACTCCGTGTCAACGAGCTTGCCGCTGTCCAGAATCAGTTGGCCTTTCAATGATTTCATGTCACCTGCCAAACCGCAAACGGTGGGCGTCGAAGGTTTTCTGGTGGTGACGCATAATGTCGTCCCCTTTCACGTCGTAGCTGCCGGTGGCGGTGTGCGGCACGTCGGGAATGGAGAGGAACTCATGCTGGAGGCCGAGTTCCTTCAGGTAGGCCGAGTACTTGAGATTGAACTCGTAGTTGAAGCATTTCGTGCCGTCCCAGATGAGGATGTTCAACGCGGGCCGGTCTTTGCGTGTTGCGTAAACCTTGGCGAGGTCCCATGCGTTGTAGCCAACCGGCAGGAACCGCAGATTCTGGTTTTCGTAGCCGTTGTTTTCCTGGATCGTTTTTTCCGGGCCATAGCCGGAGCCGCCGGGCGCGACGGAGAGAAACAATTCCGGGTGCTTGAACATGATTCGCGTGGTGCCGCGTCCGCCTTGCGAGTAGCCTTCCAACGCCCGTCCCTCCCGCGCGCTCCACGTGCGATAGGTGGCGTCAATGTGCGGGATGAGTTCCTTCACGAAAACCGTCTCGCCCATGCCGTTGGTCATCTCCGGCATGTCATACCAGCTCACGGGGCCGCCATTGGGGAAAACATAGATCGTTGGCTTGATGGTTCCCTTCTTGATGGCGGCGTCAACGTACGATGCCAGCCGCACGCTTTTACTCTCCCCGCCGGGGCGTCCGCCGTGCAGATGATAGACCACCGGGTAACGCTTCTGTCCGCTTTCATAGTCCGGCGGCAGGTAAATGTAGTAGCCCACCTCAATGCCCATCAACTTGCTCTTGAACGTCGCGTGCCGCACCGTGGCCGGCAACGTCTTCTTCGCCCATTCCGCATTCGTCAATGGCGAGACCCACGAGAACGGCTCCTGTTTGGCAGCCGCTGTTTTCTTTCTCGTCTGTTGGGCACCGGTGACGACCGTCGCGGCGAAAATGCCCAAGCAAACGAGGCTGTTACAGGTTGCGATTTTGTTTCTCATGACAACTCTGATTGTAGAAACTCCGTGTTTGAAGTCAACGCCGTCCGGCGCGCATTTTCTCGATGTGCGCCTGGACAAACTGGTTGCCCTCGGCTGCGACGTGGGGCGCGACGCCGAAGTGCGCGCCGGTCGGATTGTTGATCATCCTCTTGTTCGGCGACGCGATGGAGTTGTACATCGCATACACGCTCGACGCGCACACGACATCATCAATGAACCCGACGCTCACCAGGCAATCGGCTTTCTTCACGTTGGTCGCAAAATTGGCCGTGTCGAGGTAGCGCATCGCCGAGAGCACCGGAGCCGGATTGGGGTGTTGGGCAAGTTGTTTGACCAGCCAACCGCGCTTCGCGCCATCGCGCCCGATGGTGTATCCGCTGCAATCGCCGCCACCCGGCAGATGCGCGACGCAACAAGTCACCGCCGGATCGAGCGCGGCGGCCGCGACGGCCAGCCAGCCGCCTTGGCTGCCACCGGCGGCGATCAATATCTTGCCGTCCCACTCCGGGCGGGACTTCAAGAACTGCAACGACCGGTACAGCCGCTGGAGCATCCGGCGACGATAACTGTTGTCGAGGTCGGGAAGCCCGTGCATCGCGTACCCTTGGAGTTTGCCCTGCGCCAATTCCTTGTAATAGTCCGGCGGCTGACCGTTCAGCACGCCGGTGGCGTTGGCGTCGAGGGAGAGCCGGCCGAGTTTCGCCTCGGCAATCGCGCGTTTCATATTCGAGTCGTACACGCCCGCGCTGTGCAGGAAAATTTGCGCCGGCAACGTGCCCCGTTTCGCGCCACGCGGGAACGCGAGGTAGCCGCGCACCGGTTCGCCACCGGGCGATGCGACTTCGATTTCGCAGAGCGATATTTCCGGGTCCGGACTCTTGAGGGTGACAACTTTCGGCTCCACCGGCATCGCGTCCAATTCCGCAACGGTTTTGTGCCAGTATCCATCGAAGTCGGCCGGTTTCGGCACAGCCGGCAGGATCTTCTCCGGCTCGGTGCCCGCCCCAACCACTCCCATCTTCTTCTCGGCCCCGGTGGTCCGGTCGCAGCGCACGAAGCCCGGCTTGTCCAGCTTGGTCGCGAACTGCGCCTTGCCCGCTGCGTCAGTCGTCAGCGTCACCTGTTGGGAGACCGAAGAATCGCCGACCACGTCAATCGTGAACTTACGCGTTCGCAACGGCACGTCGTTGTCGTCGGTGAGCAAGAAAGTGAAAGTGATGGGTTCTCCGACCTTGTAGAGCGCGCCTTTGCGGTCCGTTGAACCGGTCAATTTTTCCGCGTTGGCGACCGTGAGCGCTGTCGCACAGAAAACAGCGACAATGAACGAAACGAATGATTTCATCCGGCCATCCCTATTCAGCGGCGTTCTGTTTCGCAGCGGCTTTCTTCAACTCACCAAGCATTTCGAGGAAGTGGTTGACGAGAATCACGGAAGCGTCTTCCTGCACGCGGCTGGTGCCGAGCCAGGTTTCGTAGCCGCCGAGTTTGTGCTGTTCGGGAGTGGGCAGGTAACCGCTGGGCGCGTTGGCGATGCCGATGACCATCGTGCGCGGGAACGGACTGCGTTTCTTGATGTCGAGGCCGATCTCGGCAAACGCCTCGAACGGAATCGCGCACACGGCCAGATCGCCAATCCGCAGCGCTTGCACCGGCACGGTCACTGTCTCCGAAAGCCTGGCCATCCAAAGCGTGCGGCGCGCGTATTCTTCCGCCAAGTTCGGGAGCTTCTTGCGTTCAGCCTCGTCTTTGATGGCGAGTATGGTTTCCGCCCGCTTGATTTGCTCTGGCGTGGGGCGACGCCGTTTCAAGGTCACGTCCCGCTGGATCATGCCCAAACGCGCGTCGCGACGATGTGACGGAATGCTTTCCTGTGCGCGCCATGCCGTGTCGGCAGCTTTCTTCGCGACGATTTGAATCTGCTCAAACAACTGGCGCGCCGGTCGTTTCCCGGTGAAATCCCGGTTGTTGATGTCGCCGGAGGTGCCGTTGGACATGATGGCGACGAACTTGTCATCGCCGACGCGCGCCTGCATCAATCGCGCAAATTCGCCGAAGTAATCGGCAGAGAGCATCTTCTCAGGCACATGGCTGACATAGTGCAACGAGTAATTGGCCAGCAACGCCAGCGGTTTGCCCGACTTCGCATCCTGCACCGAGAGGATGGTAATGTCCGTGTCCGTCGGGCCGGCGGGACGGTCGAGAACATTCGGGTCAGAAGGAGGATTCATCTTCACCTTGTCCAACTTGCCAAACGGATTCAGTGGCATCTTGCCCGGCTTCAGAAACCACCGGCGACAGGACACTTCCTCCGGCAGCGGCTTCGCCGCAGCGCCAACGCTCGCGGGACGCAATGCGGCGTGCGCGCGGACAATGGATTCCGCAATCCCCGCCACGAGGACTTTGCGATACTCGATAGCCGGTTCGGGGCCAGTTTTGCGATTCGATTCCGGAGCGGTGTGGGTGTGGGTGGACGCCACGAGAATCTTCTCCACCGGGATGCCGCACTGTTTCGAGGCAAGCGCCTTGGCTTCGTCGCTTGTCTCCTGTGCCACGCCGATATTGTCAACCACCACCAAGGCCAACGCCGTGACGCCGTCGTCAAGCACCAACGCGCGAGAATGGAGCCGATCGTGCGCACTTTCGGCCAGCCGAATGCTAAACAATCCCGGCATATGGAGCGGGAATGTCTTTGGCGTAATATCAACCGCCGCCGCGCCGGCGCGGAGTGTGCCGGCACTCTTTCCGGCAGCATGGCAGGAAAGAGATACGGCAATGACAAATGCAAAAAGGACAATAATTTTTTTCATGATACCAGTCTGTTGATTCACTTCTGTTTTGAATTGGCCAGTTCCCGGCGCACCTGCTCGAAGAAGGCCACGCACTGCGCGATTTCGGCCTCGCCGTTCGGCGAACGCTGGCTGTACTCGATTCCGATCAAGCCGCGAAACCGCTGCCGATGCAGTTCATGGAGGACTCCGCGAACGTTCCCCTTGCCCGTGCCGTACGGCACACAGAAGCCTTCGTCGCCGATGTCTTTCAAGTCCATCGTGAACAACCGGTCCTGAAACTTGGCGAGCGTTTCAACGGTGGAAAGCTCTGAACGAATCCAATGCCCCGTGTCGCAGCAAGCGCCGATGCGCCGACCGCGTCCTTGCAAGATTTTCAACAACGTCTCCGGCTCCCAATACGGTGACGGCTTGGCGTGATTGTGGACGGCCAGGTTGATCTCGTACTCGTTGCAGAGTTTCTCCAGCATGTCATAAGCGTCGAACGGCGGTTCGCCGACGATCATTCCAATTCCCATTTCACGGCAGAAATCAAACAACCGGCGACACGCATCCGCTTCGGCCAGTTTCCGGCAATAACAGGCCGGCATCTTGACGCCGGCATCGGCAAGGCGCTTCTTCGTTTCCCGTCGTTCGTCGGCGGACATCTGGTCGCCGAAGACCGCAGACGGTTTTTGCGGATCAAGTTTCTGCCAATTGAACCCCACCGTGTACTTCAGCCCCAAGCCGGCGACCTTGCCGATGGTTTCATACAGGGTGAGCTTGTTGAAACTGTAGGCGTTGCAGGCAAGCTGCCAGCCAAGTTGTTCAGCGTGCGGAGCGCCCTTCGCAACCGCTGCGACAGCGAGCCGGGCGCGCAGACCCAGCAACCCCGCACCGGCACCCAGCGTGCCAACCGTTTTCAAGAAACGACGGCGATTGATAGTCTTCATTGTTCTGGCTACTTCGGCTTAATGAACAACACTTCTTCCTGCTTGATCCATCCCGACCGCAGATCCACGCGGAACCATCCTTCGGCGTTCTTCTCGTGGAACCGGACGGGCGACCGCTTGCCGAACTCCTTGAGATCGTGCTGCGCCCACGTCTTGCCCATGTCAGTTGAAATAATAAACCCCGTGTTCAGCGGCGACGCAGGTCCGCAATGCGACGCGATCATCACGCCATCCTGAATGACCATGCACCCGGACTCGACTCCGGGGTTGTAGAGCATCGTGTGTTTTTCGGGCTTCGCGATGTCCGCGGGATTGCAGCAGAAAACGCCGCGGTCATGCGGTTTCGGGCCGTTCGCATCGCTGATCCAATAGACCTTGTCGTCCACGAACGTGATGCCGCCGCATTTGTAGCGCGTGTTCGATTGCGTCGAGACGAGGACTTTCCAGTTCCACTTGTCTTGCTTCGCGTTGTACGTGCCCCGCAGCCAATGGCACTCGTGACCGAACCCGCGATCCAAGTCGCCGGTGCAGGCGTAAAACGCATTCTCCTTGGGATTGTACGCCACCGTGTGCACGTGCCGGCAAATCACCGGGTTGTCCGGATTGCCCAGCAATGCGCCGGTCGCGCTGCCGCCCGCCGAGCCGTTGTCGCGAAACTTTGGATTCTGGCCGAACGCATACGCGATCTTCACGGTGCGCCCACTGTCGGTCGAGTAGTAGATGTTGACCGGGGTCGCCCCACCGAGGACGTTGCAATAATTTCCCCATACCATCATCTCCTTGCCGTTCACGTCCCACGACACAACGCCGGGGAGCGTGTGAAAATACCAGCCGGGATTGTCCGGCTTCTGCGGCGTGTGCGGAATGTAATCCGAGCCGTCCTGCGCCTTGACCGTGATTTCGCGGTACGACTTGAGGCTGTCGGCGCTCAGGTAGAGCTTCGCGCCGGTGGCGAACAGCACGTTGCCGTTCTTCAGAATGTGGCTGAACGTGATGCGCTGCGCGTCGGGAAACACGATGCTGTGCGGCCAGGTGTGGCCGTTGTCTTTCGAGAGGAAAATCTTCCCGTCCGCGTAACCGAACGCCTTGTTGTCGCGTTGCGAGTCAATGTAAATGCCCGGCGGCGGCTTGCGATACCAGAAATGCTCCGTCGAAGGATAATCCGCGCTTGACCCAATCGCCCGCGGCAAGATGATTCCGCCGGTGGTGGCCGCCATCGTTCCGACAAACCGGCGGCGCGTGATTCGTTGTTGAGGCGTTTTCATGTTGTCATTCGTACCATGAGATTTACGACGAGCAAACCAACTTCTTATTGAATGGAATCTTCCCCAGACGATTCGCGACTGCGCCGATGAGAATCGCCGACGCCGGCATCGCCGGCAACACATACCGGCCCTGTCCTTCAAACACAAAAACCGCCAGCAACGAAATTAGAAAGAGCAATACCGAGCTGATCAAGACAGGATCATGTTGTCGCGCGACAACGACAATACCCGCCAGCGAAAGCCAGAACACAACGATGGCAAACCAATCGGTCAGATCGTTCAGCGCGGGCGTGGCTCGATTGTTTCCGTTGAAGGCCCAGTACAATGCGCAGGTGCCACCGGTGAAATACGTGTTCCAAACCCGGCGAAACCCCATTTCGATGAATCGCAGTGGGTCTTTCTTGATGTTGTCCGCCGCCATTCGGAACACCTTCTTGTCGAGTGCCGGCGTCCAGACCACGCCTTTCCAGTCCTCATCGCCCTCCTCCAGTAAATGTTCCGCGTTCATTTCACGGAACACCTCGCGCTGTTCGTTCGTCAATTCGATCTTCGAGAGCGGCATCCAGACGCCGATGCGATTCGCCGGGTTGTTGTTGACCAGCAGAACGTAGCCGCTGTGTCCCGTGGTCGGAATAAACACGCGAAAGACAAGCCAGTTCCGCACGATCCACGGCGTCATGGCCAACGCAAACCCGGCCAGCAACAAGGCGCAGGCTTGCTTGCTGTACCATTTCCAGAGCCAGCCAATCCCCACCAGGCAAAACGGCAGCAGGATGAATTGCGGTCGCGTCAATGCCAGCAACCCGCAACACAGTCCCAGCCAAAACCCGCCGCGCTTCACCAGCAACAGAATCAACACCACAAAAACCAGCGCCAACATTTCCTGTCCAAGCACTGACACAAAGGTGGTCATCGGCGGAAAAAATGCGACCACTGCCAACGCCATCAGCTTCGCTCGCGGTGAGAGTTCCTGTCGCTCGATGATCTTCCAGAATATCGCCAACACCAGAATCGCCAAGACCGCGTTCGCCAGTTTCCCGACCAGCACGCTCGGAGAGAAGACTTTGAAGAGCGCACCGAGAAACAGCGGATAGGCCGGCGACTGGAACACGAACGGATGTCCCTGGCAGGCGAGGTTGCCCGTGGCGGCGAACTCAGAGGCGATGTCGAAGTAGCGTTTGAAGTCCGAGAACGGCATCGAGTTCGAGCACAACGCCCACCAGACGCGCAGCGCCATCGCCGCGACCACGAGGCACAGACAGACGCCCCGCCAACTCCATGCCGGCTTGTTGTTCATCGGAGCGGCACGATACCCGGTCGCCGCTCAGAGTTCCAGCTTGCTGATTGGAACACCGCCGTCCCGGCAGTTTCGGGCCGGACTCTGACCGGCGGGACGGCGACGTTCTTCAGTGCACCTGTCCGAAGATGTAATAGACAAGGCACAACACCGCCAGCACCACCGAGCCGGCGTTCAACTCGCGCCAGCGTCCCGCCGCCAGTTTCAACAGCGGATAGACGACCAGCCCCGCTGTCAAACCGTTGGCGATGTTGTACGTGAAGATCATCATCATCACCGTCACAAACGACGGCACCAGTTCCGTCATGTCGTCAAACTGAATGTTTCGGACCGACCCCATCATCAGCACGCCGACGGCAATCAACGCCGGTCCGTAGGCGTACCGCAAATGCTGCAACGGGGTCACCAGCGGAATGAAAAACAGCGACACCGCAAACAGCGCCGCCGTCGTCACCGCCGCCAGTCCCGTGCGCGCTCCTTCGCGGATGCCGGTCGCCGACTCGATGTACGCGCCGCTGGTGCTCGTGCCCACCGCGCCGCTGAACATGCACGTCAACGCATCCACCATCATCGGCCGCTCGATGCCCGGGAAGTTGCCTTTCTCGTCGAGCATTTTCCCGGCCGCGCCGACGCCGACCAGCGTGCCGAGCGTGTCGAGGAAGCTCATCAAAAACAGCGTCAACAGAATCGGCAGGAAACTCAGCCTCAACACGCCGGCAATGTCGAGCTGCCCGGCAATCGGCGCGAGGCTGTACTCGCCCACAAACGGCGTCGCCACCACGCCGGTCGGCGCCTTGCCGAAGCCGAGCGCGATGCCCAGCCCCGCCGTGACCGCGATGCCCAGCAACAGCGCGCCACGCACCTGCCGATACAGCAGGACGCATATCAGCAGGAACCCGGCAATCGCCAGCAACACCTGCGGGTCGCGCAGATTGCCGATCTTGACCGGCACATCCGGCGCCGGCAACACCTTCGCGCCGCGCGCCACGGCCTCGACGGGCATCCCCGCCACAAAACTCATCACGATCCCCGTCTCGTACAACCCGATGAACGCGAGAAACAATCCGATGCCGACAGCGAAACTGTGTTTCAAGCTCGGCGAAACCGAGTTGGCCAGCCATGACCGGATGTGAAACACCGTGATCAGCAGGAACACCGCGCCGCTGACAAACACCGCGCCGAGCCGCAACTGCCAGCCGATGCCCATCGCCGCAAGGCCGAACGCGATGAAGGCGTTCTCGCCCATGTACGGCGCGACCGCGATGGGACGGTTGGCAATCAATCCCATCAGGAGCGACCCGAACACCGCCGTCAGAATCGTCGCCACCGTGCTCGGCCCGACGGGAATCCCGGCGAACGAGAGGATCGCCGGGTTGACCACGATGATGTAGGCCATCGTGACAAAAGTTGTCGCGCCGCCGAGCAGTTCCGTGCGAACGGTCGAGCCGCGTTCCTGCACCTTGAACAGACGTTCGAGCATGGCGGACTGAATAGCACAAACGTGGTTCGTAGTCAGGCACGAAACGTTAGTGGAGTGCCGTCTCCCCACGCCACTCCGCTTTGCTCCGTGGCTTACTACAAACGCCCCGGCTTACTTCCCAAATACCGCCCGGATAAACGTATCGCCGTGGATCGTGCCGAAGTTTCCGCCGGCGCAACTCACTTCGTCGTACCGCTCCACCTTGTCGGGCGCTTGACCCGGCGCGCGGATGGCAAACGGGACGGCGTCGCGAACATGAATCCGCTTCTCCACTGGTGTCGGATGATCGGGCAACACAGCAACAACGGCCCCGGTGTTCTCCAGCCCCGCCAAGATCCGGCTCACGAGCCGGGCATCGAGGTCTTCGATGGTCTTGATTTTCAGTTCCAGGTTGCCGTCGTGCCCGGCTTCATCGGGCGCCTCGACGTGGAGATAAACGAAGTCCACCCGCTTCAATGCATCGAGCGCGGCATCGGCTTTGCCTTCGTAGTTGGTGTCGTGAAAACCGGTGGCGCCCGGCACCTTGATGATGTCAAGCCCGGCATACACGCCGAGACCGCGAATCAGGTCCACGGCGGAAATGACCGCGCCAGTCACGTGGAACCGCTCCTGGAACGTCCACATCTTCGGGCGTTTGCCCGGCGACCAGAGCCAGATCGAGCTGGCCATGTCCTTGCCGGCGGCGCGCCGGCGCTGGTTCACGGGATGATTTTTCAAGAGTGGCCACGACCGGCGGGTGAGATCGTTGAGCAGGTCGGCAGTCGGTTTCGCTTCCGGCACTTTCGGTTTGATCAATAACGGCTCGGCAGGTTCGTTCGGGTGATCGTGCGGCGGCGCGCATTCCAAACGCGGGTCGAGTCCTTTGCCGACAAAGAGGTGCCGGTAGCTGACGCCCGTGTAAAAACGAAGGCCGTCGCCGCCGATTTCCTTCTGAAGCGTCTTGAGGATTTCGTCGGACTCGGCGGAACTGATGTGCCCGGCGCTGTGGCTTTTGATGCGCCCGTCATCGAAGAGGCTGATGAGATTGCAGCGCATTGCCATCTCGTCGTCGCGGATGTCCACGCCCATGCTGGCGGCTTCGAGAACGCCGCGGCCTTGGAGGACTTCGCGCGGGTCGTAGCCCAGCACGGCAAGATTGGCGGCTTCGCTGCCGCTCGGCATCCCATCCTCGATGGTCTTGAACAATCCGCACCGGCCTTCGCGCGCAATGCGGTCCATGTGCGGATGGCGCGCCACTTGCAGCGGCGTCTTGCCGCCGAGCCGCGCGACCGGGTAATCAGCCATGCCGTCGCCAAGGATGATGATGTGTTTCATGCGTATCGGCTGAGCAAGTACTTCTGAAATTGCCCGTAGTCAACCGGCATTCGGTCGAAATCTTCGGGAAGTTTGTCGAGCGCGGACAATGACGCCGGCACATCGGGGGAGAAACCAAGCACCCGTTCGATTTCCTCGGGGAACTTTGCCGGGTGCGCTGTTTCGAGAACAACAGCGGGGCTGTCACCGAGCGACTCCGCCGCGCAGTAGTCGAGGAAACCGCGCCAGCCGACGGCACCGTGCGGTTCGAGCAATAGTTTGTGTTCGGCCCACGCTTGCTGGATCGTCGCGCGGGTCTGGTCGTCGGACACGGTGCTGGAAAACAGGTCGCGCCGCATCCGTGACATATCGGGTGCGCGGTTGATCCTGCCGGTTTCGTCCATCTGGCCGCCGTACATCGCAACGAGGCGCGCGAGGTTGCTGGGGTGGCCGACGTTCATCGCGTTGGAGAGACAGTTGTGCGACGGTTCGATCTTCTCATAGCGGCCGGTAACGAGGAAACGCGGGAACTCGTCGTTGCCGTTGACGGGGATGACGAGGCGTTTGATGCGCAATCCCATTTCGCGGGCGATGACGGCGCCCATCATGTTGCCGAAATTGCCGGAGGGGACGGCGATGACGAGTGGCTCGCCGAGGCGGGCGGCGGCGTGGAAATAATAGACAGCCTGCGGGAGCAGACGCCCGATGTTGATGGAGTTGGCCGACGACAACGGCAATCTCGACAAGGCCGGGTCGGCGAAGGCGCGCTTCACGAGCGCCTGGCAGTCGTCGAACTTTCCGTCCACCGCGATGGCGCGGATGTTATCGCGGAGCGTGGTCATCTGTTTGCGCTGGCGGTCGCTGACCTCGACAATCGGAAACAGAACGAGCACGCGGACGCCGGCGACGCCGTGAAACGCGCTGGCGACGGCCGAGCCGGTGTCGCCGCTGGTGGCGGTGAGAATCGTCAGCGTCTTGCCGGTCTCGCGGAGGAATTGGCCGATGAGCCGGGCCATCATGCGGGCGGCGAAATCCTTGAAGGACGCCGTCGGGCCGCGGTCGAGGCGCATGACATGGACGCGGTCGTAAACGTGTTCGATGGGCACGTCGAGGTTGTAGGCGTCGGCGCAGAGGGCGTGGAGCGTGGCGTCGTTCACGATGCCGGCGGTGAATCGGCGGAGAAGCTCGAAGGCAATTTCGGGATACGGTTTGCCGGTGATCTCGGCTGTGGTCAGCCGTGGAAATTGTTGCGGCAAATAGAGGCCGCGGTCGGGGGCCTGGCCTTGGAGGAGCGCCTGGCGCAGGTCCACGAGCGGCGCGCTGCCGTTGGTGCTGTAGAAAGCGGGCGGTTGCACGGGCGGAGAGTAGAGTCTGGCCGTTGCGAAGTCAACAGGAGGACGCGCAGCAGGTCGCGGGGATCAAGCGCGATCACCCGCCGCTGCCGCAAACCGCATGTCCGGAAAAAAGGAACGATCGTTCCTTTTTTCCGGACAAATGAAGGCGAGGGCGGGATGGGATGGATCTCCGTTGATCACAGCGACTGCAAGATGTCGTCGGAAACTTTCTCGATGCGCTCGATGCGGAATTGGAGTTTGCCGGTGTCGCTGTTGGCCTCGACAACCTCGCCGACACGCCTGTTGAGGAGCACCTGGGCCAGCGCGGCAGGATAACTGATGATGTTGCGGGCGGTATCGCTGTCCCACGCGCCGAGGATGTGATAGGTCACGGAGGCGCCGGTGGCGAGATCGGTGACGGTGACGGATGTGCCGATGTTGACGGCGTCCGCTTTTGCATCGGAGAAATCGCTGCCCCGGGAACGGATCAGGAGCAATTCGAGTTCGCCTCGCCGGCGCATGAGGACTTTCTGCATCTCCTTGGCGGCTTTGTACTCGAAGTTTTCGCGCAGGTCGCCGTAGCTGCGGGCTTGGGCGATCTCCTTGCTGTTGTGGGGAATTTTTTTCTGGATCAGTTCATCGAGTTCGGCCTGCCGGCGGCGGAGGCTGTTCCAGGAGACGATGAGCGGTTGTTCCTTGGCGGTGCGGTTGACGAGCATTTCCTGGATGAACGGGAACTCCTTGACGAGACGCCCCATCAGCAGGCGGCGGTCGAGTTCCTCCAGCGCGGGGCTGGCGAGCAGGCGGCGGGCAACGTCGCGAATGGCCTCCGTCGGCGTGTGGGCGAGCAGGTCCACGAGCAGCGTCTCGTCCTTGACCAACAGATCGTAGAGTTTGCCGGCGGACTTGGCGGTGGCGGTTTCCATGGCGCTGAGGACCGCCTGGATAAGAACGCTGCCGGGGAGCGGCTCCAGCCACGGTGTGCCGGAGATGTTCCGGCAGATCCAGGCGAGCAATTCGGCGCTGGCGGCGTGGTTCTGGACGCTCTGGAGAATCTGCGGCGCGACGGACGCAAGGAGGTCGGCAATCTGGTCGAGCGTCTTGGCGGCCAGTTGATTGACGGCGGCCAACAACCGGTCCGGCTCGGAAACCTTCAGCGCGGCGACGGCGCGTTTCTCGGAGGCCGCGCTGAGTTCATCGAAAAGCGCGGGCAGATCCGCGGCCCGGCGGAGTTCGTCGGCCACAAACGAGCCGGGGACGCGCATGTCTTCGAGGAGGAAGGCGGCTTCGAGCCGGACGACGTGGAGATCGGGTTTGGCGGCTGCCAGAGAGGCTAGAAGACCGTCCTGCAATTCCTGCAACGCGAGTTCCGGGTCGGCAATCTCGTCGGCGATCCGGAGGAACTGGCGGGCGATGTCAGTTTTCTGGACGAGGCTGGGCGCCTCGCGGAATGCCTCCATCAGTTCGTCCTGTTGCGAGACGGGCGCGGTGCGGAGGACGAGCGGGTCGCTTTTCTTGGCGGGCACGTCGAAGTGCGGGTCGCGCTTGGCGAGGCGCTTGGCGTTGTCCCACCATTTTTTCCAGTCGGCGGCGGTGATGACAAACGGTGTCAGGATGGTTTCGAGGCGTTCCGGTGAAAGGGCGTGGCCGTAGCTGACAAGCGCGAGGCGGAGCAAGGCGAGCGGCTCGGCGGCGGCGAGTTGCTGGAGGGCGGCGAGATCGGTTTGTTTGCGGACTTCGATATGGTCGGCGCTGACCGGCGTGAGGCTTTCGCCGGCGTAGGCGAGTTGGACGGCATGGTTGGCGTTGTGGGGAAAGGCGACCATCAACCGTCCGAGGGTGGCATCGAAACTTTTCACGCGCCCGAACCCCCAGCTCTTCTGGCAACAGTAAGCGCCGGGAGCGAGCGCCAAGAGGGTGTCAATTCTGCTGATGGCCTCCGGGAGCGGCATGGCGTCGTTATCGAGGGCGGCAACGGCAAGAATGGCCTTGATGCGCGGGTCGGTTTGATGAATGGCGGTGTAGGCCTCGGCCAGTTCGGGGCGGAGCGATTTTTCCTTCGGGTTGCCGGCGGCGCGGAGTTTCAGCGCGAAGAGCCATTCGCGGTGTTTGCCGGCGGCCTTGAGGCTGGGAATGATCAACGCAACCAGTTCGGCGGCCGCGCGCGCGTGACCGGCATCGGCGAACTCCTTGACGAGCGTGAGGAGGAAATCGGGCTGATCGGCGAACTGCTCGGACAGTTCGAGCCAGCGGAACTGGGCATCATCGAGTTGTCCCTGCGCAAGCAGGTTGCGGAGTAATTGGTGTTGTTCGTGGGTGGCAGACATGGCGCGGCATTATAATGAGCATCCGCGCGAATGCAATGAAGCGTCTTGCTATTGTCGCGTCGTTTTCAACGCCGCATTTGTCATGGCGGGGGGCCTTCGCCGCAAGCGGTTGCGCCAACACGCTGTGGCGTCCACTCGGATCCCCGCAGGCAACGACCAAAATCCATGTGCAAGCCGACTTGTTGTCGGTGGTGAATTTCGGTGGCTTTTCATGGGATTCATCATATAAGTTTCCCGCGTGACAATCATCCCCATCAATCAGGTTCCGCTGGAAAAAGTCGAGATGCCCGGCGCGGAAGGCTGCGCCTATCGCGTCGCCATCTCGCGGCGCGACGGCGCGCCGACCTTCGCGATGCGCGTCTTCGATGTCGCCGTGGGCGGCCACACGCCGCTGCACCAACACCCTTACGAACACGAGGTGTTCATTCTCGAAGGCGTTGGGACCGTCTGGCGCGAGGGCAACGACGTCGCGCTCCAACCCGGCGACGTGCTGTTGATACCCGCTGACGAGAAACACCAGTTCAAGAACACAGGCTCCGGGACATTGAAGTTCATCTGCCTGATACCGGCACAGTTCCAGAAATGCTGAGAATCTATACGCGAAAAGGCGACGACGGGACGACCTTGCTCCGCGATGGCCGGCGCGTTCGCAAGAACTCGCCGGAGATCGAGGCCGAGGGCGCGCTCGATGAGTTGAACTCGGCCATCGGGCTGGCCCGCTCGCTTCTTGCCGACCGCAAACTCGACGCGATGCTGGCGGACATTCAGAACGATTTGTTTCATCTCGATGCGACCGCGCCCGTGGAGAAGCTGGAGCGATGGATTGACGAGATGCAGGCGAAGCTGCCGCCGCTGAAGCAGTTCATTTTGCCGGTCGGTCCGTTGCATTTTGCGCGGGCGGTCTGCCGGCGGGCGGAACGGGTTTGCGCGACGAAGAAGACGGTGGTGCCGTATCTGAACCGGTTGGGGGATTTGTTGTTTGTGCTGGCGCGACGGGCCGGCCGCGGAAAAGAAACAAAAGTCAGTCCTCGACCAGCACGCTGCTGAAGCGCGCGGCCAGCGCGGTGAAGATGATCTCGGCCATTTGATGGACGTTGAAGGCCGAGTTTTCGAGGATCAGATCAAACGGATTGGGCGGTTGTTGCAGGAAGAACGTTTTCAGGAACGTGTCGCGTTGAATCTCGCAGTGCTCGACATCCTTTTCGGCGTCCTTCAGGGAAATGTTTTTCCAGCTGGCAATCCGCTGGATGCGCCAGGGCCGGGGCGCGATGAGGCGGACGTGCAGGCCGGTATTGAGGCTGCGGGTGAGCAGGTAGCTGCCGCGTCCGACGAGAATGGTGTGTCCGTTGGTGGCCAGCGAGCAGATGACTTCGGCGATCTTGCGGAACAACACGACCTCGTCCACCTTGCGGTTCAGCAGGGTATCGAAAAACTCGATCATCTCGCTGCGCCGGCGGCCGTCCATGCAGGCGACAATTTCGCGGTTGAGGTTGAGTTCGGCGGACACGCGGTCGAGCACCTCGCGGTCGTAGCTCGCCCACGGCACGGCAGGTTGGCAACGTTTGTTGAGCAGGTCGGCCAGTTGCACCGCCAGCCCGAACGCCTCGCAACCGTACTGACGGGAAATGGTGACAAAGGGAAGACGGGCGGGAACATGTTGTTGTCGTTCGCGGAATTTGTGCCACGCGGCAACAGAGGCGGCAATGCGCGCCTCACGGCTGATGCGGACGGTGCTTGGCGTGGTGGTGTTCATAGCCCCTTCCCACCATATTCCGCCACCTTCAATCGCGCAAGCGCTCGTTGCAACGCTGCCTGGGCGCGCAAAACATCCACGCCATCGCGTTTCTGCAGTCGCTCTTGGGCGCGGGCTTCCGCCTTGGCCGCGCGCGCGCGGTCAATCTCCTCGGGATGCTCCGCGCTCCGGGTGAGGATACTGACGTTTCCCGCTTCCACCACGAGGAAACCGCCGCCGACGGCGATGTGGGCGTCCTTGCCGTCGGGTTGGCGGATGCGCAACGGGCCGGGCTTGAGCGCGAAGATGAACGGCGCGTGGCCGGGCAGGATTTCGAAGACGCCTTCCTGGCCGGGGGCGATGAGGAAACGGACCTGTTCGCGCAGAAACAGGCGCTGCAAGGTGAGAATTTCCAGTTGGAAGGTTTTCTCCGCCATTACGCTCTCTTCATCTTCTCGGCTTTCTCGCGGGCTTCCTCGATGACGCCGACCATGTAAAACGCCTGCTCCGGCAGGTCATCGTGTTTGCCTTCGAGGATTTCCTCGAAACTGCGGATCGTGTCGGCAATGCGGACATACCGGCCCGGCGTGCCGGTGAACTGTTCCGCGACAAAATTCGGTTGCGAGAGGAATCGCTGGATTTTCCGGGCGCGAGCCACGGTGATTTTGTCTTCCTCGCCAAGTTCTTCCATGCCGAGAATCGCAATGATGTCCTGAAGTTCCTTGTACCGCTGGAGAATCTGTTGGACGCCGCGGGCCGTCCGGTAGTGTTGTTCGCCGACAACCAAGGGGTCGAGAATCCGCGAGGTGCTGGCCAGCGGATCCACCGCCGGGTAAATGCCCAGCTCGGAAATGGCGCGCGACAATACAATCGAGCCGTCCAGATGCGTGAACGTCGTGGCAGGGGCCGGATCGGTGATGTCGTCGGCCGGGACATAGACGGCCTGCACAGAGGTGATCGAGCCGCGTTTCGTGGAGGTGATGCGCTCTTGAAGTTCGCCCATCTCCGTGGCCAGCGTCGGCTGATAACCGACCGCGCTCGGCATACGTCCGAGCAGCGCCGACACTTCCGAGCCGGCCTGCGTGAAACGGAAGATGTTGTCAATGAACA
Organism: Verrucomicrobiota bacterium; assembly: GCA_016871575.1. Lineage (GTDB taxonomy): Bacteria > Verrucomicrobiota > Verrucomicrobiia > Palsa-1439 > Palsa-1439 > CAIKAP01. Next base: position 60,479 of record VHCW01000006.1, on the reverse strand, counting down.
GCAGCACATCCTTGCCTTCATGGTCGCGGAAATATTCCGCCTGCGTGAGCGCCGAGAGCGCCACGCGCAACCGGGCGCCGGGCGGCTCGTTCATCTGGCCGAATACCATGACGGTGTTGGCGATGACGCCGGACTCGCTCATTTCGAGATAAAGATCGTTGCCTTCGCGGGTGCGTTCGCCGACGCCGCCGAACACGGAGAACCCGCTGTGTTCCTTGGCGATGTTGCGGATGAGTTCCTGAATGAGCACCGTTTTGCCGACGCCGGCGCCGCCGAAGAGGCCGATCTTGCCGCCCTTGGCGAACGGGGCGAGCAGGTCAATGGACTTCAGGCCGGTCTCGAATTGTTTCGTGGCCGGGACTTGTTCCTCAAACGGCGGACTGGGCCGGTGGATCGGCAATTTCGTGGTCGCGGTCACGGGGCCTTTGCCGTCAATCGGATTGCCGAGCAAATCGAAAATGCGCCCCAGCGACGACGGCCCGACGGGAATGGCGATGGGCGCGCCGGTGTCCACGGCCTCCATGCCGCGCACGAGACCTTGCGTGGCGCTCATTGCGACGGTGCGGACGATGTTGTTGCCGAGATGCCCGGCGACCTCGACGGTGAGGTTCATGCCCTTGGCCTTGTCGGTGATGGTGATGGCGGTGTTGATCGGCGGGAGTTCCTCGGTGAAGAACTCGACATCCACGACCGGGCCGATGACCTGCGCCACTTTGCCTTTGCGTTGTACGGTGTTGCTCATAAAACTCTCCTACTTTTCATGCCCCAGCGCCTCGGCGCCGGACACGACTTCCAAAATCTGCGTGGTGATTGCCGTCTGGCGGACGCGGTTGTATTCGCGGGTCAGCGTCTCGATCATGTCCGAGGCGCTGTCGGTGGCTGATTTCATCGCCACCATCCGGGCCGCCTGCTCGCCGGCCAGCGACTCGACGAGCGCGCGATAAACAAGAACCTCAACGTATTGCGGCAGCAGCGCGCCAAGCAACGCTTCCGCCGCCGGCTCGAACTGGCAGGCGCCCGCGCGCGGCACAATGCCCTCGGCGGCGCCCGGTGGTGGCACCGGCAACAGTTGCGACACGACCGGTCCACTTTTCAACACACCAGCGAAACGCGCGTAGGCAAGGTGAATCTGGTCGTACTGGCCGGCGGTGTAGTCGTTGATGATCTGTTTGCTGATGAGGCCGACTTCCTCCAGGCGAACATCGCGCGACGGCTGCAGGAACGACTGGTCAATCGTGATTTCCATCCGCTGGAAAAACTCGCGCGCCTTGCGCCCGACCGTCATGAGGCCGACGTCAGCGGTTTGCGCCTCGACGAAACGCCCCGCCTCGCGGAGAATCCCGGCGTTGAACGCGCCGCACAGGCCGCGGTCGGAACTGATGACGACCAAGCCGACCCGGCGCAGCGGCCGCTGGACAAGCAACGGATGCCGCGTCGCGGGATTGGCGGCAAACACATCCCGCAGGATGACGCCGAGCCGCTCGGCGTACGGACGCGCGGCCTCGGCCTTGGCCTGTGCGCGACGCAAGCGGGCCGCGGCCACCATGTGCATCGCCTTGGTGACCTGGCGGATGTTTTTCACGCCACGGATGTGGCGGCGGATGTCGCGAGTGCTAGGCATGGCTAGGACAAAAATCCGAAACCCGAAATCCGAAACAAATTCGAAGCTCGAATCGGCAATGTTCAAAACAATTTTGCTGGGGGATTTTGGTCATTCGGATTTCGTGCTTGTTTCGAATTTCGAGATTCGGATTTCGGATTTACTTCGCCGAGAACATTGCCTTGAATTCCTCCGCTGCCTTCTTCAGTTGGCCGGTGATGGCTTCGGTGAGTTCCTTGCGGTCGCGGATTTCCTGGACAATCCGCGGGTACTTGCTGTGCATGAATTGGTAGAAATCACTCTCAAACTTGGAAATCGAAGCCACGGGCAGGTCGTCCAAGTACCCGTTGGCGCCGACCCAGATGATCATCGTCTGGTCCTCAACGGACAACGGCTGGTATTGCGGTTGTTTCAGCAACTCGACCATCCGCTGGCCGCGGTCGAGCTGCGCCTTGGTCGCCTTGTCGAGGTCGCTGGAAAGCTGCGCGAACGCCACCAACTCGCGGTATTGCGCAAGGCCGAGGCGCAGTGTTCCGGCCACTTTCTTCATCGCCTTGGTCTGGGCGTTGCCGCCGACGCGGCTGACGGAAAGCCCGACCGACACGGCCGGTCGGGTGCCGGCGTAGAAGAGATCGGTCTCCAGATAAATCTGGCCGTCGGTGATCGAAATGACGTTGGTGGGAATGTAAGCGGCGTAATCGCCTTCCTGGGTCTCAATGATCGGCAGCGCCGTGAGCGTGCCGCCTCCCTTCGGATAGGCGGGGTTCAAGCGGGGCGCGTCGTTGTGCAGCTTGGCCGCGCGCTCCAGCAACCGGCTGTGAAGGTTGAAGATGTCGCCGGGAAACGCCTCGCGGCCCGGCGGCCGGCGCAACAACAACGACACTTGCCGGTACGCCACGGCGTGTTTGGAAAGATCGTCGTAAATGACAAGCGCATGTTGGCCGTTGTCGCGGAAGTATTCGCCCATCGCGCAGCCGGCGTACGGGGCGATGAACTGCATCGGCGCGGCATCGCTGGCGGTGGCGCTGACGACAATCGTGTAGTCCATGGCGCCGTGTTGTTCGAGCGTCTCGACGACGCTGACGACGGTGGATTTTTTCTGGCCGATGGCAACGTAGATGCAAAAGACGTCGCCGCCTTTCTGGTTGATGATGGTGTCCACGCAGATGGCCGTCTTGCCGGTCTGGCGGTCGCCGATGATCAGTTCGCGTTGTCCGCGACCGATGGGAATCATCGAGTCAATCGCCTTCAAGCCGGTCTGCAACGGCTCCTTGACGGGCTGGCGCTCGATGACGCCCGGCGCGCGGCTTTCGATGGGGCGCATGTGAGGCGTATTGATCGGTCCTTTGCCGTCAATCGGCTGGCCGATGGCGTCCACGACACGTCCGAGCAACGCCTCGCCGGCCGGCACGCTGAGGACGCGCCCGGTGCGCTTGACGAGGTCGCCTTCGCAAATCTCGGTGAAATCGCCGAGGATCATGGCGCCGACTTCCTCCTTTTCGAGGTTGAGCGCCATGCCGAAGATGCCGTGGGGGAATTCGAGCATCTCCTCGGCCATGCAGTTGGGCAGCCCCTTGACGCGGGCGATGCCGTCGCCGCAATCAATGACCTCGCCGATTTCTTCCACGCCGACTTCGGCTTTGTAGGAAGAGACAGCGCGTTGGAGGACGTCGCTGATTCGTTTGGAGTCGAGTGTGAGTGTGTCGGACATGAGGAACCTCTACTGCGCTAGGATCGTCTTGATCTGGTCGAGTTTGCGGCGCAGGCTGGCGTCAATGATTTGTTCGCCCACCTTGATGACGGCGCCACCGAGAATCGCCGGGTCAATTCTCTGGAACAATTGCACGTTTTTACCGGTGAGCCGGCTCAGTTCGCCGGCGAGGCGAGCCAGCGTGGCGTCGTCGAGTTTGATGGCGGTGGTGACTTCGCCGGTGATTTTCTGGCGCGCGGCGGAGGCCACGCGGTCAAATTCCTCCACAATCGGGAGAATCCGGCCGGCGCGATCCTGATCGCTGAGGGTCAGGATCGTGTTGAGCAGCACGGGGTGAATCCGCCCATCGAGAAGCTCGGTCAGCGCCTGACGTTTGCCTTCGCGTTTGATGTTGGGGTCTTTGAGGAATTCCAGCAGCGCGGGATTGGCCTTGAGCAATTCGCGCAGGCGGAAGAGTTCCTCCTGGATGCGATCCGTGACACCTTCGGCGCTGGCCATCTCGAAGAGGGCGCGCGCGTAACCGGTGTTGATCGGGTCGTGTGGCATGGCGCTCAGGCTTTGCGGATGTTGGCAAGGTCCTTGATGAGGCCGTCAACGAGTTGTCGGTGGGTGGCTTCGTTGACTTCCCGCTCGATGACGCGCGAGGCGATTTGCACGGAAAGATTGGCGACGGTGTCCTTCAACTCCTGCACGCCTTTTTCCTTCTGGCGGACAATTTCCTCCTGCGCGCGCTGGACCAAGGCGGCGGACTCGGCGTTGGCCTTGTCCACCAGTTCCTTGCGGACCTTCTCGCTGAGCACGCGGGCTTCGTCAAGGATCTTGCCGGCCTCGGCGCGGGCCTCGGCAATCTGCGCCTGATAGTTCTCCATCAACTTCTTCGCGTCGGCGCGGGATTTCTCGGCTTCGTCGAGTTGGGATTTGATCGTGGCGCCGCGTTTCTCCAGCGCATCGGCAATCGGCTTGAACGCGAGTTTGGCGAGCAGGCCCATCATCACCACAAAGGTGAGCACCACCCAGAGTTGCAGGCCCAGGTCAATCTGCAACGGGCCGCCGCCGTGGTCGCCTTCCGCCGCGAGGGCCGCCAGCGGACACCACAACAAGCCGAGACTGGCAAATGACAGTTTGTTCACAGCCGTCTCCTGTTACTTCTTGCCGATGAGAATGAAGGTGATCAACAGCGCGTACAGCACCTGCGCCTCGACCAGCGCAAAGCCGATGAACATCAGCCGCTGCACCAACGGCACCGCTTCGGGCTGACGGGCCGCCGACTCGATGGCCTTGCCGAAGATGTTGCCGATGCCGATGGCGCCGCCGAGCGCGCCGATGCCGATGGCGAGGCCGCCGCCGAGCCAGGCCAGCGCGGCGGGGCTGATGAGTTGAGTGGTTGCTTCTGCGAGCATGAGGGTCTCCTTTGGTTCTTTCTAATGATGTTCTTCCAACGATTCACTGAGGTACAACGCGGACAACAACGTAAAAATAAACGCCTGAATGAAGGCCACAAACAATTCAAACGCCAACAACACCACCGACAACACAAACGGCAGCACCGACACCGCCGCCCACAGGCCGCCCTGCTGGAACAGCCAGACGCCGCCCACCAGTTCGGCGACGGCAAACGTCACGATGACCTTGTGGCCCGCGGTCATGTTGGCGAACAGACGGACGGCAAGCGAGAACGGCTCTGCGAGCAACACGATGGGCATGATGATGATGGCCAGCGGCTGCACCCACCACGGCGCGCCGGGCAGCAAGAACTTCTTCTTGAAATAACCGGCAGGACCGAGCTTGATGATCCCGGTGATCTGCGCCACGAGAAACACGAAAATCGCCATCCCCGCCGTCACGTTGATGTTGCTGGTCGGCGATTCCAGCCAGAAATGCGGCTCCTCGACGCCCCGGTAGACCGGCCCCGGCAATTTGCCGATGAGATTGGCGGTCAGCAAAAAGAAAAACAACGCGGCGAAAAACCCGAACCACGCCTTGCCGTGCCGGCCGAGAAATTCCTCGACAATGCTGGTCCGCACGAAATCCATCATGGCCTCGATCAGGTTGGCGAATTTGCCGGTGGCCGCCAGATTGATCGTGATCAACCGCGCGCCGGCAATCATCACCACCAGCGTGACGGCTGCGGCAATCCAGACCAGAATGACTTCGTGTGTGATGCCCAAATTCATTGTTTGGTTATTCTTTCTTCGCACCCATTTGTTTCAACTGCCAAATGAGGGGCAGACTATAGGCAACCGCCAAAGTGCCGGTCAACCAGTATTTGTCGGCCTCCGTAAACCGAAACGCCAGCCACCACGCCGCCACCAGGAACAAAAGCCGCGCCCCCGCCCGCAGCAGCATCGGCAACATCCCGCGCGCCGGCAAGGATGCGCCCTTGCGCCGGAGGTCCGCCCGTTGCAGCGCGACATAAACGCCGCCAATCAACGCCCCCAACACCAAACCAAGCAACAACGGCTTGTTCATTGGGTCGGCTCCTTCCATCCTTGCATTCCCCGGTACACAACGAAGAATCCCGCCACCGATCCGAGGAGAAAAAAGATAATCAGCAGCCACGGCGACCAGCCGGTCACTTGATCCAGCCACCAACCAATGGCCGCGCCCACGACTGTGGACGCCACCATCTGGGAGCCGATGCCAATCGCACGGTCAAGCCCGTGCAGTTTTCCAACAGGTTTCATGAAGTCGCCGGCGCGCACCCTAGCAAATGCCTGTTCTGCACGCAACTCAGGGCTTGGGAATTGGCAGGAGCACACAGGATGGGCGGGCGACGTCGCAGTGAATCTTGTTGGTCTGGCGGACGCGCTCGCCGGTGTCCGTCCACGGTTTGCCGGTGCCGGGGTTCACGTCGAACCGCGGATAGTTGCTCGATGTCACGGTGACGCGAATGCGGTGGCCTTTGTTGAAAATGATGCTCGTGGACCAACAATCCACGGTGACTTCCTCGATTTTGCCCGGCGTGAGCAGTTCAGGTTTCTCGAACGACTTCCGGTGCCGCAATCGCAACATCCCCTCGGCCATCAGATAACTTTTGCCGTCAGGATACACGTCGCAGAGACGGACTGACAAGTCGGTGTCAACCGCCGATGACGAGACAAACACTTTCGCTTTCACGCGCCCGGTCACCTCGACCGGCTCGCTCAACGGCTCGCTCGTGAACATCACCACGTCAGGACGCGATTCAATCGGGTTCTGGTTGCGCGGGCCGCGCGGGATGGTCAGGTTGCCGCCGCCGATGGTCGGGCACGGGTTGGCTGGATCAAATGTGTAAGTCACGGTGTTTGCGGTGGTCGTTGTCGGTTTCGCCGGCGATAGTTTGCCGCCGCGCTGGAAATAATACGGCGTGTCAGCGGCCGGCACGGGCCAGTCGTTGACGAACCGCCACTCGTTGCCCGGGGCGCCGGGCGTTGCGGTGTCGCCCATGACGTAGTAGGCGACGGCGGGTTGTTTCAAGACGCCGTTGTCGCGCCCCAGCAGGAAAAACTCGAACCATCGCGTCACATCGTAGTTTTTCGGGATGCGGCTGTTGGGAAAGGTCAGTTCGCCGGCCTTTGGCTTGCCGACGCCGTGTTCCCACGGTCCCATCACCAATTGCTGCCGGCCGCGCGCGCCGGGGCCGCCGTGATAGTGGCGTCCGACAAACTCGTCAATCGTCCCCTGCGCAAACATGTCGAACCATCCGCCGACGTGGACGGCCGGCGCCGTCATCGTGGCGAATTTCAAGGTCGAGTCGAATTGCCGCCAGTAATCGTCGTAGCCCGGACGTTCGCGCATCAACAGCAGCGCCTTGGGATCGAATTTGTTGCTGGTCGTCCAGTTCTCAACATCGGCCTTCCGAAACGCGCCGCCGGTGTAGGCGGCATCGTGGTAGAGGCTGGCCGCAGCGACGGCGATGTATTGTGCGACGACGCCGTTGGTGGTTGCGCCGGCGAGAAGATTTTGCGTGATGCCGCCGGCGGAACCGCCGACGGTGCCGATCGTGCCGTTGCACCACGGCTGTTGACGCAGCCACGCCACCGTGTCCACGCCGTCCTGATGTTCGCCCCAGCCACAACCGATAAACGGCAGGTTTTCGCCTTCCGAATCGAATCGTCCCCGCATGTCCTGCACGACCACCGCAATCCCTTCCTGCACGAGTTCCACGCCGCTGATGCCGCGTCCTGAGCGACCGTACGGCGTCCGCGCCAAGATAACCGGAAACGGCCCTTCGCCCGGCGGCAGATAGACATCGGTGGCCAGTTTCACGCCGTCGCGCATGGCGACGCGGAAAGTGCGTTTCGACGAGACGACTTGTTTGGCGAGAGCCTCGACCTGTTGTTTCCAGCCCGCCTCGCTGATCGAGCCGTCGGCTGATGCCGCTGCCTTGAACAACTGGGCGACCTGTTCCCCCCATCGTTCGCCGAAACTCAGGTTGACCACTTCGAGGATGATGATCTGTTCGTCGGGTGACAACACGCCGTCGCGGTTGGCATCGAACTGCGCGAACAACGCGCGCAACCGGGCCGTGACTTTATCGTCGGCGCCGACAGCCTGCGAACCAAGCGCCAACACCATCAAACCGGCAAACAGCAGCAAACGAATTTTCATGAAACGCGACCTTACCAGCACCAGACGCCGGCGGACAGAAAAAGGTTGCGAATTACGATTAGTGGTTCGTAGTAAGCCACGCAGCGAAGCGAAGTGGCGTATGCGGGAGGTCGGTCCACCCCAACGAACCGCACTCCGTCCCGAAACGACGCGGGACTGCGTGCGTTACTGCAAACGCGCCTTTCCATTCAAGTGTGACGGAGGCGAGGCTTGACTCTACTTCGTCCCTGGTTTCGGTTCGCCAAAGATCCAGCCTTTGTCGCCGCGATAGAAGAAACCTTGGACGCGCTGGCCGGAGGTCGCGAGGATTTCGCGGGCCATCGGGTGGTTGCCGGCGAGACGCAGTTCGGCCACGTATTCGCCGCTGAATCCGCCCTGTTCGGGAGCGGGCGAGCAACGGAGTTTCTTGAACGATGTGATCTCGACGCGCGCGTGGGCCGCGGCGCGCTTTGCCACTTCCGTCCAGTCTTCATACTGGCTGTCCTTGCCCGGACGCGGAAAGTAACCGTAGCCGCCATAACCGTGACGCCAATACGGCGAATAGATGTACGCCGGCGGGACCGACGGCGCAGGGGTGGACGACGGGGGCGCCGGTGGCGGACGCATCTGTGCGTTCAGGTTGTCCAGATGACGCTGCACCGCCTCCCGCATCTCCGCCTCGGTCGGCCCGGCCTCGGCAGTCGCCGGCGAAGTTTCACGCTCGGCTGCAAGGGCCGCAGCGCCCCAGACAAGCCCGGCGATGATAGTCAGAATGTGTATTGTTTTCATCGGACGATGCCTCCGTTGTGCTGCATACGACATGGCCAAAAGTAAATCCAGAGATTGGAATGGTCAACCCATTCTAAACCGAATGTTTCTGTAGCATTTCCGTCTGAGAAACTACTATTATGGTGAGAACATGAAGCGATTGATCTTTTTTCTTTTGACCGCTGCCATGGCGACGGCAGCCGCCATCAACTTGGAGCACGGTTTCCGCAACGTGCCCGACTCGGCCAAGCCGTGGGCCTACTACTGGTGGCTCAACGGCCACGTGGATGAGCGCACCATCACGCGCGACCTCGAAGCGATGAAACAGGCCGGCTTCGGCGGCATGTTGATGTTCGACGCGCGCGGCTACCACGACGACGTCACCCACGTGCCGGCGCCGCCGGCCAAGATGGAATTCATGAGCGCGGAATGGCGGCGTCTGGTGAAGTTCATGATCACCGAGGCCGGGCGGCTCGGCTTGGAGGTCAGCGTCAACCTCAGCAGTTGCGCCGGGGCGCTGAAAGGCCCGTGGGCAGTCGGCGATGACCTGCCGAAAAAACTCGTCTGGACGGCCATGGAAATTCGCGGGCCGAAATTTACCTTCCAGTTGAAAAAACCGGAGGGGAAACGGTTTTGGGATGTCGGCGTCGTTGCCGTGCGCCACGATGTTTCCGCGGCGAAGTTCGCCGACCAATGGCAGGAGATTGCGCCGAAGTCCGGCGCCCAGCCCGCCGTGACCGAGGTCGTGGACCTCGCCAGCAAGGTGGACAAACAAGGCAAGCTCGTGTGGGACGTGCCGAAAGGGCGCTGGACGTTGCTGCGGTTCGGCTACACGACGATGGAAGGCGATCCCGCCCATGCCGGACAGTGTGTCACCGAACATGACGTGGATGTGCTCGACCCGGAAGCGGTCGGGCGACACTTTGAACGAATGGGCAAGGCCATCATGCAAGACGTCGGGCCGCTCGCCGGCAAAACGCTGACGCATTTTTACAGTGTCAGTTGGGAGGGAGCGATCCCGACGTGGACGCGCGAATTTGATCAGGAGTTTGCCAAACGCCGCGGTTATTCGCTGCGGTCCTGGTTGCCGGTGCTGGCGGGGTTTACCGTCAGGAATCCGGAGGAATCAGAACGTTTCCTGTCCGACTATTACCGGGCGCTGGGTGATTGTTTCCGCGACAATTTTTACGGCAAACTGCAGTCGCTGTGCAACGAAGCCGGCTTGAAATGGCACGCCGAGTCCGGCGGCCCGTGGAACCGCAAGCTCGTCGCGTTCGCCGAGGCCGACCAACTTGCCTTCCTCGGCCGCACCGACATGCCGCAAGGCGAGTTCTGGTTCACCGGCGCATCGAACACGCGCCGGCGCGACATGAACCGTCCGCCGGCGATGGCCGCGCACATCTACGGCAGACCGCTCGCGGCGACCGAGGCGTTCACGCACATGATCCAACACTGGTCCGCCTATCCCGCCGCGCTGAAACCGTTTGCCGACGGCGCGTTCTGCGATGGCGTCAACCATTTCATCTGGCACACGTTCACCGCTTCGCCGGCGTCGTTCGGCAAGCCGGGCATCGAGTATTTCGCCGGCACCCACATCAACCCAAACGTCACCTGGTTCCCGCAGGCGCGGCCGTTTCTCGATTACCTTGGCCGCTGCCAGTTCATGTTGCGCCAAGGATTGCCCGTCAACGACGTCTGCGTCTATATCGGCAGCAAGCCGTACCAGCATTGGGGACGCGGCACGAATTGGAGCGAACGCGCCACGCTGCGGTTGCCCCCGGGTTTCAATTATGACCTGCTGACCACGGAGGTGCTCACCAGCCGCTTGAACGTCAGCGGCGGAAACTTCGTGCTGCCGGAAGGCGTCGCCTACCGGATGATGATTGTGGACCTCGACGAAGAAGTTATTTCGTTGTCGGCGCTCCAACGAATCGCCAGCCTGCGAAGTTCCGGCGTGCCCGTCGTGCTCGGCAAACGCAAACCGCAACGCACGACCAGCCGCTCGCCGGAATCCGACAAGGAAGTGAAAAAACTCGCCGACTCGCTCTGGGCAAAACCGTCGAGCCTCGCGGAAGCGATGACGGCCAAGAACATCCTGCCCGATTGCGAAGGCCCGTTTGAGTACGCCCACCGTCAGGATGGCACGACCGACATCTATTTCGTTTCCGGCAAGGGAACAGCCGACTGCACGTTCCGCGTGAATGACCGGCGGCCCGAACTCTGGGACCCCGTCACGGGCCGCCGGAGCACCGCGGCCAGTTGGCGCGGCACGTACGACAAACGGACAACCGTCAGCCTAACGTTGCCGGAGAACGGCTCGGTGTTCGTCGTGTTCCGCACCTTCGACCTGCCGCGCCAAAGCGCGCCGCCGCCGCCGCCGTCGCAACTCGTCGTCACCGGCCCGTGGACGGTCCGGTTCGACTCCAAATCCGTTGTCTTCAAGGAATTGACCCGCTGGGACCAACATCCCGACCCGTTCATCAAGTATTTCTCCGGCGCGGCAACCTACCGGAACACCTTCGAATTGACCGACGCGCAAGCGGACGAGTCTGTCCGCCTTCAGCTCGGCGAAGTCAACCACATCGCGCAGGTCCGGCTCAACGGCAAAGACCTCGGCGTCGTCTGGACCGCCCCGTGGGAGATCGAACTGACCGGCGCGGTCAAACCGGGCCGCAACGACCTGGAGATTCTCGTCGTCAACACCTGGGTCAACCGCCTGATCGGCGATGCCGCGTTGCCGCCGCGCAAGCGCACCACCAAGACCAACGTCGGCCTGCAAACCGGCCCGCGCACGTTCCGGGCATTCCAAGGATTCGCCTCCGAGGACCCGCTCATGCCCTCCGGCCTGCTCGGCCCGGTGCGTCTGGAGTTTGCGCCGAAACGTTTCGGAACCCCATGAAAACATTTTTGTGTCCGACGCTGCTGCTGCTCGGACTTGTGTCATCACCGGCGCAAGACTTCGTCACCATCTGGGAGCGGGCAGCAACCAAATCCACCGACCCATCGCGCACGGTCAAGCGCGTGGCGATGGCCAACGAGGGCGGCAACCGTTTCGTCTGGCGCCTCGATTTCCTCGCGCCCTATCCGGCCGAGAACTCCAGCATCATTCTCTATCTCGACGCCGACGACAACGCGTCCACCGGCCGCGCCGGTCACGGCTGCGAGTTCATGCTCCACTGCCGCGATGCGTCGCCCGGCGTCAGCGCGTTCACCACGGACGGCAAAACGCTCCCGGCGCCGCCGCCCCGCGTCGCCGTGACCAACGGCAGCCTGTTCGTCAGCTACGATGTTGACCTGTTGCAGCGCGACGGCGCGTCGCGGTTCCGGCTGAGCATCCTTTCGGAGACGGTCCAACCGCATCGCGGCGTGCACAGCACCGGCTACTTCGAGGCGAAAGGGCCGCCCATCAGCAAACGTCCGAAGGCGCTGCTCGACAGCGATCTCACAGCGAGCGTTGGCATCGAACAAACGTGGGGCCTCGACCGCCTCAACGCGCTCATGGACGATCCGCGAAACGTCCCGATCTGGATTCGCGACTGCAAGCTCGACGGGTTCCGCCTCGACCGCAGCGAGTATCGCGCCGACAACGCGCTCCGCCGCCCCGGCGCCGGCACCATCACCGCCACTGTGCCGGCGGGCGCGTCGGGCAGGTTCCACGTCGGTTTCATTTTCTACGACAGCGCCGGCGTCGAGCGAATCGGCGTGTACGTCAACGGCCAGCGTCGCGGCGTCGCGGTCGCAGATTTCGACGACAACAATCAGCACCTGTTCTTCCTGACGGAGCCGGTCGCGTTGAAACCGGGCGACGCCATCCAACTGCGCGCCCTCACCACGAGCGGCAACTACCGCACCGAGGACTTGGTGCTGTTGCGCGAGAAACCGAAGGCGCGCCCGCCGCTCTACGAGTTCCGCGAAATCGCCGCGACGGGGAACCGACTGACGTGGATCACATCGTGGGCCACGCAATGCACCATCGAGCTTGGCGACGGCCAGAAAATCACCGAGCCGCTGGCGGTGCAAAACCATCGCGTGGTATTGCCCGACAACGCCACGCGTTATCGCATCACGACGCCGAACGTCAGCACCGGCTGGCACAAGCTGACACAGAAGCCGTTCGTCGAGCCGCGCACGAAACAAAGCGGTCGTGTGCCGTTGCGCGTCGAATCGCCGGTTCAGAATTGGCCGGTCACGGGCGGCGTGCCGTTCCCAAAGGGCGCGCTCGGTTCGGCACGCAACGTCCGCCTGCTCGATGGGAGACCGCTGCAAACAACCGTCACGGCTCGCTGGCCCGACGGCAGCGTGAAATGGCTGCTGCTCGACTTCCGCCATACCGGCGGCACGGTTGATTACACGCTGGAGTTCGGCCCGAAGATTTCGCGCGATGAGCCGAAACAGGAGGCCGCTACGCCATCATGCGGCGAGTTGGTCCTCGCTGACGCCGCTGGCAAGGAACACAGGACGAACATTGCCAGTTTGACGCCGGAAGACGGCGGCGGATTGCGTCGCAGTTTGCGTGCATCGGGAAAGATCGGCGAGTTTGCTTGGGAAGCGCGAGTTCACGTGTATCCCGACTTGCCGTGGGCGCGCGTGCTGTTGACGACCGGTCACGCGGAGTCCACCAACGAGTTCACGACAATCCGCAGCCTCGCGTGGCGGCTGCCCAACTTGAAAGGCGCGTCACGAACCGTGAAACAACGCACCGATGTCGGTGAACGCTTCACCGGCCCGGTCGGCGCGATGTTCGTGCGCGACTTCTGGCAGAATTATCCGAAGGACATCGAGGTCGGAGCGAATGGCACAACATTCTGGTTGATGCCGGGGTTGAAAGCCGACGAGTATGATGTGTTGAACAAGAAGAACCACGACTGGCACAAGCTCTATTTCTGGTTCGACAACGGCGGCTACAAGATGCGCCAAGGCATGACCAAGACGCACGAGGTCTGGATCGGTCTCGATGGCAGCGCGCCGCCGCTGGATCGAACGTTGATGGCCGTCGCGCCGCCGCGGTGGTATGCGGGCTCGGGCGCGTTTGGGGAACTCACACTCGCCGACCCGAATCGCGCGGTGGTGAAGGACTACGACAAGAAGGTCAGCGAAACGCTTGGTGTGTATTTGAATGATCGCGACAAGATCCGCCAATACGGCATGTTCAACTTCGGCGATTGGTGGGGCGAGCGGATCATCAACTGGGGCAACATCGAGTACGATACGCAACACGCGTTCTTTCTCCAGTTTGCGCGAAGCGGCGACCTGCGTTTCTTCTGGGCGGGCGACGAAGCCGAGACCCACAACCGCGACGTGGACACCGTGCATTACCACGCGAAACCCGAACGTGTCGGCTGCGTTTATGCCCACTGCATCGGGCACGTCGGCAATTACCTTGAGAAAAGTCCGTTGCCCGGCAAGGACCAAGGCACGGCTCGCGGCGGATTCACTGTGTCGCACACGTGGTGCGAGGGACACATGGATCATTACTTCCTCACCGGCGACCGTCGCTCCTACGAGACCGCCATCAAGATCGCCGACCACTACGGCATTTACCGGTTCACCAACAACTACGACTTCTCCAACTGCCGCGACTCCGGCTGGCACTTGATCCTGACGATGGCCGTCTATCGCGCCACGGGCGACCCGTTCTACCTGAACGCCGCCAAGATCATGATCGAGCGCGTGCTGGAACGGCAGACCCCCAAGCCGAAGTTCAACACCAAAGGCGGCGGCTGGCGTCGGATGATGGTACCGGGCCATTGCCTGTGCGAGCCGGCGCACTACGGCAACGCCGGGTTCATGGTCGGCGTGCTGCTCACCGGCATGAAGTGGTATCACCTCGAAACCGGCGACCCGCGCGTCGCCAAGAGCATCATCATGGGAGCGAACTTCGTTGCGGACGATCTGTGGGTCGAGGAGATCGGCGGGTTCCGTTACACGAGTTGTCCCGTGTCGTCGAAGGGGCCGTTCTCGAACTTCCTACTCTTCGACGGCATCGGTTACGCCTACCGGCTCACCCAGAAAGCAGGCCGCCCCGACGCCAAGCTGGCGCACGTCCTGCGAAAAGGCACCGACCCCGCCATCCAGAACATGCGCGGCATGGGCAAGAGTTTTTCCCAATTCATCCGCGTCGCGCCGCACTTCATCGGATTACTTTCCGAACTACAGGAGGGAAAATGAACCGCCGCACGTTCATCAAGTCGTCGCTGGGGACCGGGTTGGTTGCGTCGGGGATATTTCGGGCCGCCGCGTTGATGGCCAAATCGGAGGACAAGAATGATCGCGTCGCGCGATTGTTGGCGGGGGTGTCCGGCCTGCCGCCACGTGAAATCTGTTTTGCGCGTGCCCGGCTCATGACTGAATCGTACTGCGAGACAGCCGGTGAGGCGCCCATTCTGCGCAAGGCCAAGGCGTTCTATCGTGTCGCCGATGGAATGCCGATCTTGATCCAGCCCGGTGAATTGATCGTGGGTAACATCGCCTCGAAACCGCGGGTCGCCTATTTTGCGCCGGAAAGTTATGATTGGACAAATTACCGCGACGACGCCGAGCAAGTGTTGAAGTCGGACTTGGTTTACCAACAGGACATACGGTTCCGGATTCCTGAGGAGATCGCGCGGTTCTGGCGGAAGATGCCGCACGGTGATACAGCCGGCCATTTTGTTGCTGATTATTCGAAGGTGTTGCGGTTGGGTTTTTCGGGACTGGCCGCCGAGGCGAAACAGAACCGCGAAAAACACCGCCGGGCCGGGACGTTGGACGTTGCCAAGGAGAACTTCTATCAGGCGGCGGAAATTGTTTGTCGGGCGGCGTCGCGATTCGCTCATCGTCATGCCGAGGCGGCTCGCACACTGGCGCAGGCGGAACCCGACCCATCGCGTCGGACAGAGTTGCAACGGATCGCGATGGCTTGTGATCACGCCGCGACGCAGCCGGCGCAGAATTTCCACGAAGCGTTGCAGGCGTTCTGGTTCACCCACGTGCTGTTGCACATCAACTCGTCGGAATGGTCCATCTCACCGGGCCGGTTCGACCAATACATGTGGCCGTCCTACGAGCAAGACATCGCTGCCGGGCGTCTTACCCGTGACGAGGCTGCCGAGTGGCTGGCCTGTCTGTGGATCAAATTCAACGAAGTCCGCGTTTGCGCGGTGGATATCATCAATTACCAGAACCTGATGATCGGCGGCGTGGATCAGGCCGGACGGGATGCCACGAACGACTTGTCGCATCTCTGCCTTGAGACGACCTTCCGCTTGAGAGGATTGACGCAACCCAGTCTCTCTCTGCGCTGGCATCCTGGCGCGCCGGAGCAACTTCTGTTGCGCGCCGGCGCACTGATCTTGACCGGCTCCGGCCGTCCGGCGCTGTTCAACGACCGCGTGTGTATCCCCGCCTTGGAACGGGCCGGCGTGCGACGCGAGGACGTATGGGATTACTCCATTGCCGGCTGTGAGGAGCTGGCGGCGGCAGGCCGCGTATTTGGCGTCTGTCGTTGCGGCACCACCAACCAAGCGCAATGCGTCCTGAACGCATTGCGGGAGAACCCGGCCAGTTTCGACGATCTCCTGCAAGCGTACCAGCGCCACCTGTCGCTCGCCAGCCGCCGCGCGATCGAAGGCCAACAGAAACGGGACGAGCGCAGTGCCCGTCATACGCCACACCCGTTTGTGTCGCTGCTGTTTGATGACTGTTTGCGCGACGGCAAAGACATCGCGGAAGGCGGCGCGCGTTACAACATCTCCAGCCTCGCCGAGGCGGGCACCATCACCGCAGCCAACTCGCTCTACGCGATCAAGCGATGCGTTTATGAACAGAAACGCACGAGCGTGGAGGAATTGAACCGCGCCACGGCGGCCAATTTCGAGGGCCACGCGCAGCTTCACGCTCTGCTGCGAAACGCGCCCAAGTTTGGCAACGACGACGATCGAATGGACCAGTTCGCGCGCGACATCGTGAAACTGAACCAACGCGTGCTGGACGAATTGAACCTGCGCGATTACCGCAACGGACGCATCGTGCCGGGATCGGGAATCTCCACAGCATGGAAGGCCGGTCACTACATGGGAGCCACGCCCGATGGCCGTGTGCGCGGTCAGGCGCTCTCGATCAGCCTCGGCCCCTCTGCCGGCACCGAGCGGCACGGCCCGACTGCCGCCCTCAACTCCGTCGCCAAGCTCGACTGGCAAGAACAGGCGGGCGGCGCGCTCACCCACATTCAATTGCCGTACACCGCCACGCGCGCGAAACAGGACACCGCGAATCTGAAAAGTCTCATCGCCGGCTTCTTTCATAACGGCGGCATGGGTGTGCATTTCAGCGTGGTTGACGTGGACCTACTGCGCCAGGCGATGAAAGAACCGGAGAAACACTTGCACATCCTTGTGCGGATGGGTGGATACTCCGCGCAGTTCGCACTGCTTGCCCCGCAATTGCAACGCGACATCATCGCGCGCATGGAACAGCCATGAGTGCTCTGCAAACCACGTGAGGAAAGATGAACCGCCGCCAATTTCTCCAAGCTGCCGCCGGTCTCGCCGCCTCGGCCTGTTACGCGAAGGCACAGCCGACAAAGATCATTGACACGCACGTTCATTTCTACGACCCGTCGCGTCCGCAAGGCGTGCCGTGGCCGCCGAAGGACGACGCGTTGCTCTACCGCACGGTGCTGCCGAAAGATTACCGCGCGTTGCCGGTGCCGCAGCGAGTGGATGGCGTGGTGGTCGTCGAGGCCAGTCCGTGGGTCGAGGACAACCAGTGGATTCTCGACATCGCCGCGCAAGACAAGTTCATCGTCGGGCTGGTAGGCAACCTGCCGCTGGGCACGCCGGAGTTTGCGGGACACTTGAAGCGGTTCGCCGCCAATCCGTTGTTCCTCGGCATTCGCACCCGAAGCGCGTCATTGGAAGACTCCGCCGTCATCGCCGGTTTGCGCGCCGTGGCCGAGCGCGGCCTGTCCTTCGATGTGCACTCGCCGCCGACATGGGTCGCGCAGGCTGAGCGGATCGCAAAGCTTGTGCCGAATCTGCGCCTGATCATCAATCACGTCGCCAACGCCACCGTGAACGGCGAACCGCCGCCGGAAGACTGGCGGGAGTTGATGAAGAAGCTCGCGGCGCATCCGCAAGTGTTCATGAAAGTGTCCGGCCTCGTCGAGGGCACCAAGCGCCGCAACGGCGACGCCCCGGCAGACGTGGAGTATTACCGCCCTGTGCTGGAGTTCTTGTGGAAGACATTTGGCGCTGATCGGTTGATCTACGGCAGCAACTGGCTCGTGAGCGCCCGGTTCGCGCCGCTGGATCGTGTGCAGCAGATTCCGATGACATTCTTCACCGAGAAAGGCCAAGCCGCGCTCGAGAAGGTTTTCTGGAAAAACGCGCAGACGGCGTACCGGTGGAAGAATCGCTCCTCATAATCCATGAAATGCTGCCCTCCGAAAAAGTCATTCTATTTTGAAACATATGTTACAAAATAGAATGACTTTCAGGATGATGGCGGTTACCAGTTTCGGGACTGCGGATTCCGGTCGCCACCGCGGTGGGAATGGGGGCAGACGGGATACCGGAGGCAGAGATTCTGCGCGCCTACCCCGGCTTGGAATCGGCCGATATCCGTGAAGCACTGCCATGTGCCGCAGAGGCCTTGCGGGAGCGAAAACTTCCCGTGGCAATCAATCTCCGGGAATTTTGCTGTTTTTTGGTCGAACCCGACTATACTCGCGCGCGTCATCGCCATGAAAACATACGCCGCCATTCTCTTGCTTCTGTTGGCAGCCGCTGCCAGCGGCGAGGATGCTCCGTTCCGCGTCGGCGAGAAACTCGGCTATCGGATTTATTGGGGGCCGTTCGAGGCCGGGCACGCCACGCTGGAGGTCGCGGGGATCGAAACGGTTGACGGTCATGATTGCTACCATCTCGTTGTGCGGGCGAAAACCACCGGGTTTGTGGACATGTTGTTCCATGTGGACAACATCATGGAAAGCTGGCTGGACGTGAAGGAGCTTCGCACCGTGCGCTACCGGCAACACCGCATCGAGGGCAAACACACCAAACGCAGCGAAACCTGCTACGATTACACCAACAAGCGTTACACCATCACCAATCACCTCAACGGCGCGACGTACACGCTGCCGCTTGACCAGCCGCTCCAGGACATCGTCTCCGCGGCATACTACGTCCGCACACAGCCGCTCGCGCTTCACCGGTCGCTGGAGTTCTTCGTCAACGCCGGCGACACCAACCGCCGGGTTCGCTTTTTGCCTGACCAGCGGAAAAAAATATGGACCAACCCGCTCGGCGACGTGCCGGCCCTGCGCGTCGAGCCGAACCCGACGCTGACCGTCGTGGCCGCCAACAAGGGACGGATGTGGATCTGGATCAGCGATGACGCGCAGAAACTGCCGCTGGTGGTCATTTCCAAGCTCGCCATTGGCAGCGCGCGTTTCCAACTCACCGAGGTCAAGGCCGCCGATCCGGCGCTGGCGCAGCGTCTCCGGATCGCGTCGAGGAACTGACATGAATTTTCCCCCGCTCGATTTCAGCCGCATCCGCACCTACCCGCTCCGCGAGCGCGACAACAAAGTCCACCGCGAGGAATTGGCGCGCCCGTGGCAACCCGGCGGCTCGTTTGCCGCGTTCATCAAGTCGCTCCCGCAGATTCTCATCGGGAAGGATTTCCGCGCCCTCGTCACCGCCACGGCCGAGGCCGTCCGCAACCGCCGGCCCGTCCTCGTCATGATGGGCGCCCATCCGATCAAATGCGGCCTCAATCCCATCCTGCTCGACCTCATCGGGCGCGGCGTCATCAACGCGCTCGCCGTGAACGGCGCGGCGGCCATCCACGATTTTGAACTCGCGCTCATCGGCGCCACCAGCGAAGACGTCCAGCGCGGCCTCGATGACGGCAGCTTCGGCATGAACGACGACACCGGCCGCCAGATGAACCGCGCCCTTGCCGATGGCGTCGCGCAGGGCATCGGCGCCGGTCGCGCCCTCGGCGAAACCATCGTGAAAGGCGCTTTCCCGCACAAGGCGCTCAGCCTCCTCCACGCCGGCGTCACGGCCAACATTCCCCTCACTGTCCACATCGCCATCGGCACCGACATCATCCACCAGCATCCGACTGCCGACGGCGCGGTGCTGGGCGAAGCGAGCTACTTGGATTTCCAGAAACTTGCCGCCGTCATCGCCCAACTCGAAGGCGGCGTGGCGTTGAACATCGGCAGCGCGGTCGTCATGCCGGAAGTGTTTCTCAAGGCGTTGACCGTCGCCCGCAACCTCGGCCACACGGTTGACCATTTTACGACTGCCACGTTCGACATGAACCGCCACTATCGTCCCACCGAGAACGTCGTGCGCCGCCCCACGCACAAGGGCGGCCACGGCTACTACATCGTCGGCCACCACGAACTGCTCGTGCCGCTCTGGGCCGCCGCCGTCTTGGAACAACTGAAATGAAAATCAACCATCTCCAAACCATCCTCTCCCGTTTCCCGCGCCAACGCATCCTCGTTGTCGGCGACGTGATGCTCGACCAGTTTCTCTGGGGCAAGGTCAACCGCATCTCGCCCGAGGCGCCCGTGCCGGTGGTCGAGATCCAGCGCGACTCCTGTTTCCCCGGCGGCGCCGCCAACGTCGCGCGCAACCTCCGCGCCCTCGGCGCCCAGGTCAGCGTCCTCGGCATCGTCGGCAACGACTCGCCCGGCGAAACACTGCGCAACCTGCTCGACGAAGGCGGCATTGACACCAGCGGCCTGCTCACCGACGAGCAGCGCCCGACAACGTTGAAGACCCGGATCGTGGCCCACCACCAACAAATCGTCCGGTTCGACCGCGAGAAAACGGGGCCGCTGACGCCGGTGCTGGAGCAGGCGTTCCTGCGGCACTACGAACAATCGCTCGCAGGCGCCGGCGCGGTCATCTTTGAAGACTACGCCAAAGGCGTCCTGTCCCAGCGGCTGTTTGACCGGCTCCACCAACTCGCGCGCCGGCAGCGCAAGATCACCACCGCCGACCCGAACGCGCGGCATTTGTTGCGCTACCGACGCCTCACGGCCATCACGCCGAACCGCATGGAAGCGTTTGCCGCCGCCGGCGTCGCGCCCGCGGAACCGGCGGAGAACGTGCTGCGCGATGAGCTGCTGCTGCGCGTCGGGAACCTCCTGTTGAAGAAATGGCAGCCGGAGAATTTGTTGGTCACGCTGGGCGAACACGGCATGTGCCTGTTCCGGCACGGCAAGGCGCCGCATCACATCCCGACGGTGGCGCAGGAGGTCTTCGACGTCTCCGGCGCCGGCGACACGGCGATTGCGTCGTTGACACTCGCGTTGGCTGCCGCGGCCGGGCCGGTGGAGGCTGCTGAGATTGCCAACCACGCCGCCGGCGTGGTGGTCGGCAAGGTGGGAACCGCGACCTGTTCGCCGCGGGAGTTGGCCCAGAGTTTCGCGCGCCGGTGTTGACTCAGGCGTCGAGCACTTCACGCACCTTGCGGCCGAGGTCGGAGCCGCCGAAGGGTTTGGACAGATAAAACGTCTGCTGCGAGAGGATTTGGGTGATTTCCTCGGCCTCGGCGCTGTAGCCGGTGATGAACAATATCTTGAGGGACGGGCGGCTCTGGCGCAATTGCTCAGCCAGTTCGCGACCGCCCATCTGGGGCATGACGATGTCCGTCAACAGCAGGTCAACGCGCCGGTCTTTCTGTTCCCGGAACAGTTCGAGGGCTTTCACGCCGTTCTCGGCGTTGAGCACCTCGTAGCCGAGTTCGGTCAGGACGATCTGGCACAGCTCGCGAACGGCTTCTTCGTCCTCGACAAGCACAATAGTTTCGTTGCCGCGGCTGCGGGGCGCTTCCTGGACGACGATGGTGTGTTTGGACGTGGTCGCTTCGCCGCCGGCGCGCGGCAGATAGATGTGGAAGGTGCTGCCGGAGCCGGGCTTGGAGGCGACGGTGATCTGGCCGCCGCTTTGTTTGATGATGCCGTAGGAGGTGGCCAATCCGAGGCCGGTGCCTTTGCCGCCTTCCTTGGTGGTGAAGAACGGCTCGAAGAGGTGCGATTTCACTTCGTCGGTCATGCCAGTGCCGGTGTCGGACACGGAGAGCCGGACGTAATGGTTCGGAGTGACGCCAAGGTCCTCTTGGTCCGAGGCCTCGGTGACGGTGACGTTCGCGGTGTGGAGGATGAGTTTGCCGCCGAGCGGCATGGCGTCGCGCGCGTTGACAGCCAGATTGAGCAGGACCTGCTCGATCTGGCCGGGGTCGGCCTTGACGGGCCAGAGCGGGGCTGGTTCGGAACTGATGACCAGTTCGATGTCCTCGCCGATGACACGATGGAGCATGTTCTGGATGTTGGCAACCAACTCGCCGAGATCGAGGATCTTGAGTTCAAGGACCTGTTTGCGGCTGAACGCGAGGAGCTGGCGCGTCAATGTGCCGGCGCGTTCGGCGGCCTTGAGGATTTCCTCGATGTTGCGGCGTTGCGGATCGCCTTCGGGGAGGCGGCGGAGGCAGATTTCGCCGTAACCGGTGATGGCGGTGAGCCGGTTGTTGAAATCGTGGGCCACGCCGCCGGCGAGGCGGCCGATGGCTTCCATTTTCTGGGATTGAAGGAATTGAAGCTTGAGGGCGACTTCGTGGGTGACGTCGCGTTTGACGGCGACGTAACTGGTGATGTTGTCGTCGGCGTCCTTGAGCGGGGTGATGGTGGCTTCTTCCTGGTAGATGGCGCCGTCTTTCTTGCGGTTGAAGAAGAAACCGCGCCAGACATCGCCGCGGCTGATGGTTTTCCACAGGTCACGGTAGAAGGTCTCGTCGTGTTTGCCGCTCTTGAGGAAACGCGGGTTCTGACCGATGACCTCGGCGAGGCGGTAACCGGTGATGGTCTCAAACGAAGGATTGGCGTAAACGATGTTGCCTTGGGCGTCGGTGATGATGATCGCCTCGACGGTCTGTTCGATGGCGGTGGCGAGGCGCTGCATGGTTTCCCGCGCGCGATATTCCTCGGTCGTGTCGCGCATGGCGATGACGCAAATCCTGCGGCCTTTGTACGGGATGATGCGGCTGTGAGGTTGAACGCGCACCACAGTGCCATCCTTCCGCCGAAGGAGGAATTCGACGGGACCGGCGCCCGGACGGCGCTCTTGTTCGACCGTTTTGATGGGAGATTCGGCGGCAACCAGATTCGTGAAAAGGTTGCCGGCCAGTTCAGCAAGCGGATAGCCCAACATTTCCAGAAAGCGGCTGTTGGCATCGAGGATGCGTCCGCCGTCGGTAAGCACGATCGCCTCGAATGCAGCCTCGGACAGGACGCGGTAACGGGTTTCGCTTTCCAACAGCGCCAGCTCGGCGCGTTTGCGCGCGCTGATGTCCCGGACATGCAGGAGCACGGCAGGTTGGCCGGCGTAGTGGATGCGGGCCGCGCTGATTTCAACGGGAACAGCGCGTCCGCCGGCGGTATAGCTCTGGCTCTCGAAATGAACCCATTCCCCCGCAACAACCTTCGGGAAATCGCGCACCACCTGCTCCCGCATTTCCGGCGGCACCAGATCCGCGACGTTCCGGCCAACGAGCCTCTCGCGCGCCAGGCTGTGCAAACGAGAGGCGGCGGGATTGACATCGAGAATGACACCCTCGTGGCTTTCCACAAAGACCGGGTCGGGGGAATTCTCAAAAAGCTGGCGGAAACGTTGTTCGCTTTCGCGCAATGCTTCGAGGGTCTCGCGCCGCTCGGTGATGTCGGTGAACACCGCCGCCATGCTGCCGGGCACGGTGCGAAAAGCGAACACTTCATAAATGCCCGCTACCGAGTCGCCTACGTAACGGATTTCCTCGCTGTGCCACGGCACGCCGAGCACGCACACTTCGCGGTACCGGGTGGGCACTTCCGTGCCGTCCAGCCAGGGGAACGCCTCCAGGATTGTCTTGCCTGCCAGCGGGGCGTGTTCGATGCCGAGCATCTGGTCGGCGGCGCGGTTGGCGCCGGTGAACAACAGTCGCCCGTCCGGTTGCAGCCGCCAGAAATGCATTCCTAAGGGGGAAGTCTCGACGATCTGGCGGAATCGTTCCTCGGATTGTTCCAGTTGCGCGGCTTGCTGCGCCAGCGCCGCCGCCATCTCATCAAAGGCGCGGCCCAGTTGTTCCAACTCGCGTCCGCCGCCGGTACAACCAACGCGCGCCGTCAAATCGCCGCCGGCCAGTCGTTGCGTGGCCGCAATCACCTTCTGAAGTGGGCCAACAAACAACTTATGTCCCGTCATCTCCAGCGCCAACAGCACCAACAACGCCGCCAGCACCCACACAATGACACTGTGCACCATGTTCTCCCGCGCCCGCGCAAAGGCCGATTCCAGCGGGATCGCCACCGCCACAAACATCAACGACCTCTTCTGCCCTGCGAACAACGGAGCAACGCCATAGAGCCATTCCGTGCCGCGCACCGCGCCACCCGTTCCCGGCTCCGCAATGGCCTGTTGCACGACATCCTCCACCAGCGCCCCCTCGGCTTCGTCCGCTCCCGGCAGGTAGAGGATCCGTCCTTTGTGATCCACGATCATCACGCACGCACCTGCTGGCAATTCCATCGTCGCCGTCAACGGCGTCACCCACTGCAAATCCATCGTCGCAAAAACCACCGCCCGCACCGCCCCTCGTTCATCCAACAACGGATACCCCGCCGTCAATAGCGGCACTCCCGTCTGCGGGTTCACCTCGTAGCCGTCCACGGCGAACTTTCGCGTTTTCAATGCGCGTTGGAACCACGGTTCACTGGCCACGGACACCGCTCCCGTCGCCGCGCTGGCGATCACCCGTCCGTTCGCATCCGCCACGCCGAGGTTGAGGTAGAAAGTCCGCAACCGGAATTCGTCGCTGACGAAATTCCGGCAGCGGTCCTCATCGAGGCTTCGCACAACAGGAGACTGCGTCATCGCCCGCAGCAGTGATTGCAGCCGTTCCAACAGAAACTCTTGTCGAATCCCCACGTGCCGTGCCATGTGCATCGCGTGTGCTTCGACGGCCTCGCCGTCCAACTGGTACTGCCGAAGTCCCATATAGACCGTCAACACCAGCACCGGCAGTAACGCCAATACCGCCACGGCAGCCAGGCGCGCGCGCATGGTGGAGAAAAAGTGACCAAACATGACTGGTCGCTATATACCGCCTTGCCCATTCTTTTGCAACCGTTCAGCGCGCGCCGCCTTGACTTGCCCCGGCCGTTTCGCCATAGTCCGCCCCACCATGGCCGAGAAAAAAGAAACAGCTTTCATGGAAAAAATCGTCGCGCTGTGCAAACGGCGCGGCTTCATCTTCCAGTCCTCCGAAATCTACGGCGGCATCAACGGGTTTTGGGACTACGGTCCCGCCGGCGCCGAGCTCAAACGCAATGTCCGCGACGCCTGGTGGAACGACGTCGTCCGCCGCCGCACGGATGTTGTCGGCATTGACGGCACGATCATCACCCACCCCCGCGTCTGGGAGGCTTCCGGTCACGTCACCAGTTTCAGCGACCCGATGGTGGACTGCAAGAAATGCAAAGGCCGGTGGCGCGCCGACCAATTACCGGAAACGAAATGCCCCGAAGGCGGCCCGCACGACTACACCGAAGCCCGGCAGTTCAATCTCATGTTCGAGTCGCACGCCGGCCCGATCAAGGATGATGACAACAAGGTGTATCTCCGGCCCGAAACCGCGCAAGTCATCTTCGCCCAGTTCCAAAACGTCCTCAGCGTCAGCCGCCAGAAGATCCCGTTTGGCATCGCGCAGATCGGCAAAGCGTTCCGCAACGAGATCAACCCGCGCAACTTCACGTTCCGCAGCCGGGAGTTCGAGCAGATGGAACTCGAATTCTTCATCAAACCCGGCACCGACGCCGACTGGCACAAACGCTGGGTCGAGGAACGGCTCACATGGTACGAGACCATCGGCCTCCCGAAAGAGAAGCTGAGCATCTACGAGTACAAGAAGGAGGAACTCGCCCACTACGCCAGCGCGTGTGTGGACGTCATGTTCGCCTTCCCGTTTGGCGTGCAAGAATTGGAGGGCATTGCCGCCCGCGGCAATTTTGACCTCAGCCAGCACGAAAAGTTCTCCGGCAAAAGCATGGCTTACTTCGATGACGAGACCAAGGAGAAGTACATCCCGCACGTCGTCGAGCCGTCCGCCGGCGTGGACCGCATTTGTCTCGCGTTGATCTGCGCGGCCTACACGGAAGAAGAAATCGCCCCCGGCGATGTTCGGATTGTCATGAAGTTCGCCCCGCGCATCGCGCCGGTGAAAGTGGCCGTGTTCCCGCTGCTGCGCAACAAACCCCCGCTCATCGAAAAAGCCCGCCAAGTCTTTGAACTGCTGCAGCCGCATTTCACCACCGAATGGGACGACCGCGGCAACATCGGCAAACGTTACCGCTACCAGGACGAACAAGGCACCCCGTGGTGCGTCACAATTGACTTCGACACCCTCGGCGAAAAAGGCCCCGAACTGCTCGACACCGTCACCCTCCGTGACCGCAACACGATGAAACAGGATCGCATCAAGATCGCCGACCTCGTCCCGCTAATCAGCCAGCGGCTGCGAGGTTAGCAACACCCCGGAACGCGCTCCGAACAGATCGTTTCGCGCGGATCCACCCGCCCAACGCCGGCGAACCCATCGGTGTGGCCGCCATCGCACGCCACGGGAACGTTTCGCAGCGCATGGCCAAACTGCTGCGCCGCCGAATCGGGTCCTGTCCACGACAGTCAGAAAAAGGAAGCCGTGCAACCTGTTGAGATCACACGGCTTGAATTGGAGGCGGGTATCGGATTCGAACCGATGCATAGAGGTTTTGCAGACCTCCGCCTTACCGCTTGGCTAACCCGCCCCAGGGAAAAGCGCGCAGACATTACCACGCACCCCCTCGTGTTGCCACTGGAAAAAACTGCCTAAAAAACTGCTGGCGCGTTTCCCTTCGCTCGCTATACTCACAATCAAATGCCAGCTCCTTTCCGCAAGATTTCCATCCTGATGCCGGTCTTCAATGAAGCCGGAACCCTCAGGGAAATTGTCCAGCGCGTCCGCGCCTCCGACACCTGCCGGCTGGAAAAGGAAATCATCCTCGTCAATGACGCTTCCACCGATGGCACGCTGGCCGTGCTCGACGAGTTGTCCCGCGCAGGCGATTTGAAAATCCTCCATCACCCCTTCAATCGGGGCAAAGGCGCTGCCGTCCGCACCGCGCTCGAACACGCCACCGGCGACATCTGCCTTATCCAGGACGCCGACCTCGAATACGATCCCGCCGACTATCCCAGACTTCTTCAACCGATCCTCGATGGCCGGGCCGATGTCGTGTACGGCTCCCGGTTCGCGGGCGGCACGCACCGCGTCCTGTTGTTCTGGCATTACATGGCCAACCGGTTCCTGACGCTGCTGTCGAACATGCTCTGCAACCTCAACCTCACTGACATGGAAACCTGCTACAAGGTGTTCCGCCGCGACTGCATCACGGACATGAACCTGACATCCGAACGTTTCGGCATCGAACCGGAATTGACGGCCAAACTGGCGCGACGCCGCTACCGGTTTTACGAGACCGACATCAACTACTCCGGCCGCGATTACACCGAGGGCAAGAAGATCAACTGGAAAGACGGCGTCGCCGCGCTCTGGTTCATCTTCCGCTACCGCTTCTTCGATTGAACCGCTGGTTGTTCCGCCAATGCGCGTGAGGGTTCCGTTCCAGGGCCGCGTGCCCACCGAGGCCGACAAACAGGCGGAGATCGCCCGGCTCAAGGGCCAGTTCGGCCGCTTCGCCGCCCGCCTGATTGACCGCGCCACAGCGAGCGCAGAGCCTGTGGGCGCCCACAGGAAACACCGGTATTGCCAATCTGCACCTCCGGTATTACGGTACGGCCATGACAACGATCTCACTTAAACTGCCGGACAGTTTGGAAGCGCGGCTGACGGCTGAAGCCAAGCGACGGCGCACCACCAAGTCGGCCATCGTCCGCGACGCCGTCGAGCAGGCATTTGCCAAGAAGAAGGGGTTTGTCAGTTGCGCCGATCTGGTGCGCGACTTGATCGGCTCGCAGCCAGGACCGCGCGACGCTTCCACCAACAAAAAGTATCTCGAGGACTACGGCCTTGAACGGCGACACCGTACTCGTTGACGCCGGAGCGCTCGTGGCGCTATTGACCCGGTTGGATACTCATAGCGTTTGGGCAGCGGAACAGTTCGAGGTGCTGCGGCCGCCACTCCTGACTTGTGAACCTGTGCTCAGCGAAGCTTGCCATGTCATCTATCGGCACGGCGGCGATCCGCTACGGGTTGTCGAGATGGTCGAACAGGGCGCGCTGGAGGTCGCGTTTACTTTGGACGACCATGTTCCAGAACTTCTTGCGCTGATGCGACGCTACCGGGATGTGCCGATGTCACTGGCCGATGCCTGCTTGGTCCGCATGTCGGAGTTGCACCGCCATTGCCGCGTGATGACCACCGACACCGATTTCCGCCTCTACCGCCGCAACGCCCGCCAAGTCATTCCCCTTCTCGCCCCGTGATAACACCGGCAGGGGCAGTTTTGCGTGTAGGCCGACCGAACCCTTGTCAGCCGAACTGCTCCAACGCCGGTATACCGTGCTTGGCAGATCCCCGTAGTCGAGATCGTTCACCACGCCCGATCAACTGCATCTGGCGTTGATTGATCTGGTCGAGACCGGCGAACTCACGGCGCGATCGTTCGTTTACCAGGACTACCGATTTGAGTTGCAGAAGTTCACATAATCTGTAAACTTCCGCAAACGATAGGCTAATGAGCCAAATGACGCTATCCGAGTACGTGGAACGCCTGCAAGGGTCTGGGCGGTACACGCTCACGCGGGTTGAAGCCCTGAGGGCTACCGGCCTGCAAGCGAACTCGTTCGAGGTCTCAGTCTGCCGGCTCGCCGAGAAAAAGCAGATCGTCGGCGTACGCCGGGGCTTTTACGTGATCGTGCCGGTGGAATACCGGTCAAGCGGCATTCTCCCGCCCGATTGGTTCATTAACGACCTGATGAAATTCTTGGGGCAACCGTACTACGTGGCGCTGTTGAGCGCTGCCGAAATGCACGGCGCAGCGCATCAGCGCCCGCAGGCGTTTCAGGTCATCACTTCTGAAGCGACGCGCGAAGTCGAAGCAGCCGGACTGCGAATTCGTTTTTTTAAGAAGGCAAATGTTTCCGCAACGCCGACAGTCAAAAAGCGGACTTTCACCGGTGACATTCCGATTTCGACACCGGCCGCGACGGCGTTGGACTTGGTGGCTTACGAGCGGCGCGTCGGCAGGCTCAACCGAGTTATGACGGTATTGCAGGAACTCGGCGAGAGCATCGAGGCGGACACCCTGATCGCCGCTGCACAAACGGACGAGCAACTTGCCCATGTCCAGCGATTGGGCTGGCTACTGGACAAAGCGGGGTTTGAGTCCGTCACTGCAAAACTCCACGAGTGGCTGGGGCAAAAGAAGACGAAGCCGGTGGTGCTTAATCCCTCACATCCAGCCAAGGGGTTTACACGCGACCCGAAGTGGAGCGTAATCGTCAACACCGAGGTCGAGGGCGAACTGTGATTCCGCAAGCCAACATCCTCGACTGGCGAGCGAAAGCTCCGTGGAAAACGGCAAACCAAGTGGAGCAGGACTTGATCATTTCACGCGCCTTGGTGGAGTTGTTCTCGCAGAAGGTGGTTGCCGAGAATCTCGCGTTCCGAGGCGGCACGGCGCTGCACAAGTTGCACCTTGCGCCGGCAGCACGATACTCAGAAGACATCGACCTCGTGCAAGTTGGAGATGGCCAAACCGACCGCATCATTGATGTTGTTCGCCAAGCTCTTGGTTTTCTCGGTGAGCCGTTGCCGGAATGGCGCGGGGGCGTGGCCACTGCCGTTCGTCAGACTGCCAATCTACTGGGGCGCGGGGTCAGGACGCTCACGTGGCGGTTCCAATCCGAAACGCCTCCCACTACCCGGTTGCGGCTCAAGCTTGAAATCAACACACGCGAACGCTTCAACGTGCTGGGGCTGAAGAAATCTCCCTTTGCCGTTGATTCGGACTGGTTCCGGGGGCAGTGCGATCTGACCACGTACCACGTGGACGAATTGCTCGGCACGAAAATGCGCGCCCAGTATCAACGAACGAAGGGCCGCGACCTGTTCGACCTGTGGTACGGCCTGACCTTTGGCAAAGCCGATCCGGCCAAGATGGTTGACGTGTTCCGCCGGTATCTCAAGGAGGAGAACAAACAGGTCTCGCAGCGGCAGTTCCGCGACGATCTGGCCGCCAAGGTGAAGAACCCGGACTACCTCGCCGATACGGAAGACCTGCTGCGACCGGGTCTGGACTACAACTACGAAGAAGCTCACCGGTTCGTCGATGAACATTTGATGGGGATGCTATGAAGAACCGGAACGTTGTTAGCCATGTTCCCAGCGTTGCGTGAACGGCTCAAGCAGCAGGCCGGCACCCTCTCCGGCGGCGAGAAGCAGATGCTCGCCTTGGCAAACGCACTGGTATTGTCCCCGCGCCTGCTTCTATTGAACGAGCCATCCCTTGGCCTTGCGCCGAACATGATTAGCGAAGCACTTGCCCGGATTCAGCAACTCAACAAGGACAACGGCGTCACCATCCTTATCGTTGAGCAGAAAGTTCGAGAGGTTCTCAATATCTGCCACCGCGTCTGTTGCCTCAAGCTGGGACAACTCACCTTCGACGGTCTCCCCGATACTCTCAAAACCGACAGCGCCAAGCTCAAGGCTGTGTTTCTGTAGATCGCTTACTGCTGCGCCCGCTTACCGTCAAGCGCCAGCCGGTGGGTTTGGGATATGGTTTGTTGCTGGTCGGTCTTGACGCCGGCTTCTTGCGCAAACCGGGGCCAATCGGTCACCGCTGCCGTAACTTGATTGATGATGTCGTCGGCATCTTTGAGGCCGTGTTCCCGCGCGATGGTGAGCAGGTCGGCGCGGGTGAAGTCGTTACGCTTGCCGTTGATGCTCATCTGGTGGCGGTTTGTCCAACTGCCGCTCGGATTGTACGACCAGATCACGTCAAACGCCGGTGCCAGCCGCCACTGACCGGTCTGGTCCATCAGGAACGCGATGTTGCGGGTGTGGTCGTCTTGATTACGGGCCACCACATTGAACACCATGCGCCGGTACATCTCGCGCATGGTCGCGTGCCCCAGGTTCAGACGCTGGATCACGGAAAACGCCTGCTCGTAGCCGTGTTCCCCGGCCGCGTTGAAATCGTAATGGCCCAAGGCGCACAGCGATTGCATGTGGATTTTCCCGCCGCGAGCGTCCCGGTCAAACCGCCGGGTCATGAAATGGGCGCGTCCCGATTCCTCCAGCAACCGGCAATCATTCATCTCGATCCCGGCCGCCACGGCCATCCGGTGATAGGCATACTCGATTCGGCCAAAGCCTTTCGGATCGCCGAGCGTGGCATCGTTCACACCATCGAACTTCAAGATCCACGGCTCAAATCCGGGGGGTGCGGCCACCTGTCCCGAACGCACTTCATGGGTCTGTGGATTCCATGCGATGACGGCCTTGGCCCGATTGCCACCCGCCGATGTGCCGACGCGGATGATCTCGGTCAACGCTTCCGCTTTCGCCCCGGTAAGTTGCACCGCCCAGTCGGCCCGGTGCTGGAGAATCTCGGCGGCCAGTTCGGTCAATTCTGCCACTTCAATGGGCACGGACTTGCCCGGTGCCGGCCCGAAGGCTGGCTTGAACTCCAGCGCGCCCATCCCGCGTGTGCTCATGTAGCACAGTCGCTCGACCGGTGTGAAATCGCCGGGGGCACGACCTTGTCGGGCCAGCCAGAGATCAATCAGCCGGTTTCCGTACCGGTCCGGTAAGGAGTCGGCCAACAATCCTGGCAGACCGTGGAACGTCTCCCGATTCAGCGATGGAAACGAAAAGATGCCCGCACCCAACGGCATGATCAGGGGCGCAACCTGCCGGCCCTGCCGCAGAAACGCCGGGTCGTACTCGAAATTGCCAAGACCTCGCGGCTCATCCCACGCGACCGCCCCGACATCCTGCCCCCAAAGGCGAACTGTGGCGACGGTGACTTTTCGAGTACGGGTTGCCATGGATCAGCTTTCCTTCTCTTTGCGACGGTTTCGAGGAACGAAGGCGCGCCGACGCTCCCGGCCTTTCAGTTTTGCCAGTTGAATCGGGCTTAATCCCGGCTCTGGCAGAAATGCGTCAAGCTGACTGAGTTTGCCCAACGCGCGCAGCACCCGGATCAGGAGCGCCAACGTACAGCCCCGTCCACTCTCCAGGTTCTGCAAGGCTCGGCGAGAGACACCAGCTTTACTGGCCACTTCAGCTTGTGCCAGATTCACGTTGAGCCGCTGGGTCTGTATCCGCCGTCCCAGCTCCTCCAACACCGCCTTGTCGGTCATGGCCTCGAAGTTCATGGTCGTACCGTACTCGGCGTTGCCTGGTGTGTCAATCATAAAGCGCAGTATAATGTGCTTTATTAGTTAGAATATGTCTTAAAGCGCATTTATGTGCTCACAGTAAACAGAGCAGCAGCCGGCTTGCATTACAATGTCGCCCTGCCGGACGGCGTAGAAATGGTTAAGGTGCGCGTGCCGGTATGCGGGTTCACCACCACCGCCGCCCTTCCCGCGCCGGCGACGCGGAGTTGGGTTTCCACGCCTTTCTTGCGGGTGATGACGGCCAGTTGCAGCGGGGTGCGGTGAAAATTGTCGGTGGCGTTGATGTCGGCCTTGGCTTTTAACAGCAGTTCGATGGGATCTTTTCGTCCGGCAATGGCGGCTTCGTGCAACGGCGTGCGTCCCCACCGGTTGGTGGCATGGGGATCGGCGTGATGGTCGAGCAGGAACCGGAAGTTCTCATACCGGACACTCGTGGGATTGCGCACGAGCCAGTGCAACGCCGTGTCGCCGTTCTCGTCGCGGACGTTGATGTCCACGCCGGCCGCCAAGACTTTGGCGATGTCGTTGGTGCGTCCCGTCGCAGCGGCACGATGCAATGGATACACGCGGACTTGCGCCGGTGGCCTTGCGGGAGTTTTGGGACGGGAGGGTGGCGCGACCGCCTTCGGCGCCGGCGCGGGAGCGTCTTTGACGGCAACAACTTTTCCGTCCACGAGCGTGACTTCCCGGTTGCGGGAATAAAGCAGTGTTTCCGTTTTGCCTTCGCGCAATTGCCCGGAGGGCTGGCCCCATTCGCGCAGCACCGTGTCCTTGTCCACGCCAACAACAACTGCCGCCACGATCAGCACACAACCGAACAGCGCGTTCATGGCGCTCCTTGATTCAAGCGTTCGTAGGCGGCTTTGGCGTGCGGGAGACCGCGGTCGGCGGCGAACTTGTACCATTTCTTCGCCTTGTCGGGGTCTCTCTCATACAACTGGCCGAGTTGGAACGCGGCGGCCGGTTGGCCTTGGTTGGCTTGCAACAACAACAATCGCTCGGCCTTGGCGATGGCCCGCGAGGCTTCGACGGGAGAAACCGGTTCGCCGGAGCCGGGGAACTTGGCGAGCAACACGCCCGCGACCGGCTCGTTGCCGGCAATGGCTTGACGCGCCCAGTTGGCGGCGGCCTCGGCGTCCTTCTCCACGCCTTGACCGTTGTGGTAGAGGATTGCCAGGTTCAACTGCGCGAGCGCGTTGCCGGCTTCGGCGGCCTGACGCCACCACCGCAACGCCTCGTCGAACTTGCCGTCCGCGCGCGCCAGCGAACCGAGCGTCGTCTGTGCCGGGGCGTGTTGTTTCGACGCGGCGCGCGCGAGCCAGTCGCGGCTTTTGCCGTCATCCTTCGCGACGCCGCTGCCTTCGCCGTACATCAGACCGAGACGGTAAGCCGCCACAGCATCACCGGCTTCGGCGAGCTTCGTCATTTGCGCGGCGCATTTCTCGAACAGCGTGGCCGCCTGTTCCGGCGCGGCGTTGGTGGCCAAGCCATCGCGCAACAACCGCGCGAGCGCGTATTGGCCGAGGGGATGATTCTGTTCGGCGGAACGCCGCGCCCACTCCAACGCCTTCGCGTAATCCGCGCCGGTGCGCTGCTCGTTGCTGAGCCACCAACCGGCCAGCACGCCTTGCGCGCGGGCGTTGCCGGCTGCGGCGTCGGCGCATACCTTTTGAAAGGCCGGCAAGAGATCCGGGCGCGTCTCCGGCCACTCCGTCAACGGCACGCGCCGCAATGTCAGCCGCGAATCGTCGGCCGACGAACCGAACTCGACGGTGTTTTCATTCACAAACCGGACTTCAAATCCCCACTTCCAATCGTTCGCCGGCAAATCTTCGTCGAACCACTCGATGCGCATCGGTTGGGCGGCGGCGTCGAACTTGTAGCGACATTCGATGGCGCTGATTGGTTTGCCTTTTTCGCGCGTGCCTTGTCGCATGGTGCCATCGCTGCGGAAGTGAAAGAGCAGGTCTGCTTCTTCTTGCTGCGCCAACAACCACAAGCCCGGCAACTCCGCCTTGACCGGCGGCGCGGGTTTCGCGTCGGCCACCACGCGCTGCAACTCGACGGTGTCGGTGTTGAATTTCGACGGGCGATCCACGGGATCACCGGCGCGGCCTTCTTCGAGGCAGAGCCGCAACGCGTTCGCGCCGCGAAACTCGAAGATGGCCCACAACACGACATTGCTGTCGGCGCCGGGGACGTTGCATTGAAGGTCGGCGATGTCGAGCGTCATCGGATGCGCCGCGTAATCCACCCGGTAACGGCCGCGGACGATTTCGGGCGGTTTGCGGACGCTCTCGCGCACGGAATAGCTGACGGTGTTGTCGGCGCGGAACTCCATCGTGAACGCCGCGTAGTCCACCGTGCCGGTCCATGAGCCGACGATGGAGAGTTCCGCCGCGGTGGCCAGCGCGCCGCATAACATCCACAATAGAATTGCTCGTATCATGATTCTCCTCTCACGACCGGGCGAAATACCAGAATGCCACGCCCGCTGCCACGACTGCGGCGAGGAAATACCAGATCAATGACTGGAACATCGAGTGCGGCGGCGGGGCTTCGCTGGCTTTGA
The DNA here is from genome assembly GCA_016871575.1 of Verrucomicrobiota bacterium. Classification (GTDB taxonomy): domain Bacteria; phylum Verrucomicrobiota; class Verrucomicrobiia; order Palsa-1439; family Palsa-1439; genus CAIKAP01. Next base: position 25,817 of record VHCW01000006.1, on the reverse strand, counting down.
TCCAGTCGGGATGGTTCTTTTCAATCCACGTCATCCGCGCCCGCATGTCGGTGCCGTGTTTCTGGCCGGTCATTTTGTCGAGCGCCAGCATCGCTTCATCGCGCGCGGTTGGATCAAGCGCGGTCCGGCAGACGTTCGCCAACTGCCAGAGCGCGCGCGGGTCTTTCAACTCGCCGAGCGCCCAACAAATCTGCACGCGCAGCTTGCCGGCGGAACTCGGTCGCTGCACGGCCCACAACAACGCCTCGACGGCGGCGCGGTCGCCGATCTGACCCAGCGCCGTTGCCGCCTCGACGCGCACGGGCGACTTCTCGTCCTTTAACTCCGCGCACAACGCCGGCACCGCCGACGGGTTGCGCAACTGTCCCAGCGATTCCGCCGCCCGTTTGCGCGCCTCGGCCGGTTGGTTGGGATCGGACAGAATCGCCAACAGCGGTTTGAGCGCCGCTTCGCCGAGCGCCACGAGCCGTTGTTGCGCGGCGCGGGCAATCGAACGGTCGGCGTCGCCCAGCGCGCGGGCGAGTTCCGCGACTTCATTGAGCGCGGACTGGCCGGCGGCTTGGCGCAATGCGTTGGCGAGCGTGTTGTCGCTGCGCTTTTCGGCGAGCGCCAGCGGAGTCAGGCCGCGTTTGTTCTTCACCGACAACGCCGCCGCTTGTTCCGCCAGCGCGCGCGCGACCTCGACGCGCCCCGCTTCAACCGCCAAGTGCAATGGCGTGTCGCCATTGACTGTTTGCGCCGCGCCGTCCGCGCCGTGTTTGATCAACAGCCGCGCCACTTCCGGCGAGCCGAGCAGCGCCGCCGTGTGCAACGGCGTCCGCGAGTCCTCATCGCGCGCGTTCACGTCCGCGCCCTTGCCCAGCAACGCTGTCACCGCATCCGTCCCCGCCGGCACGGCCAGATGCAAGGGCGTCCGCCCAAACGCATCGCGCGGCAACGGTTCCGCTGCCAAGACCGAGAGGAGCAAAGCCACTGTTGCGCCATTGTATGCGATGGTCATTGGTGAACGCGGATCAAAACCCAGAAACGGGTCGCTGGCCTGTTTACGGGGGGACGCGCAACGAAGTCGCTACGCCCACTGGTATTATCAATCGCACTCATCACCCGCCTTGTATCGCTGACGCTGGCACAGCGCAAGCCGCCAGTTTACCTGCCGAAGGCAACGCCGCAGGCGATCAGGATTCACCCGCCCGCCAGCAGGACCGTCAATCTCCGGGCATGACCCGGCGCGGCGCATCGTCCTTTCCATAGACGCAGACAAACATCCACCGGCTCACGCGGGAGAGGAGGCCGAAGCCGGGACAGATGAACCACGCCCGAACCACCGGCCGCGACACAAACCGGCGCGCCACCATCAGCCACCCAAACGCCCCCACCAACATCAACGGCGCGATGGCCAGAATAAACACCCCGGCACCAGCCAAGATCACGAGTTGGGTCGGCGTGGGAAACAGATGTTTCGCCAGCAACCCGAGCCCGGTGACGCCCGCCACCGCCGGCGCCAACATCGCCACCAGCAGCGACCAGAACGCGACCGGGTGTTCTCGTTGAGCTTCGATGGCTTCTTTCGATACCATGTGCTGACTCCGTGGCCGCAGACCTCTTCTTCGATTGAGCCGTTTACTTCTCAGCGTGGCCGACCATCTTGTCGCGAACGCGCGCGGTCGTCTTCATCTTCGTCTGGCCGCCCTCCTGATAGACGACCGTGTTGGGCGGCACCGGTTCGAGCAGCCAGACGTTGCCGCCGATGATCGAATTGTGGCCGATGGTCACGTCGCCGAGAATCGTCGCACCGGCGTAGATGGTGACGTTGTCCTCGATGTTCGGGTGGCGCTTGATCCCCTTCACGCAACGGCCCTGCGCGTCCTTGAGAAAACTTTTCGCGCCGAGGGTGACGCCTTGATAAATCTTTACACTCTTCCCGATGACGGTTGTCTCGCCGATGACGACGCCGGTGCCGTGGTCAATGAAGAAGCTCGGTCCGATCTCGGCGCCGGGATGGATGTCAATGCCGGTCTTGTTGTGCGCCCACTCGGTCATGATGCGCGGGATGAGCGCGATGTGGCGCTGGTACAGCCGGTGCGCCATCCGTTGCACAGCAATCGCCTCAATGCCGGGATACGCCACGATGATTTCCTCGGTGCTGATGGCCGCCGGGTCGCCTTCGTAGGCGGCCACCACGTCGGTCTGCAACACCGCCCGCACCGCGGGCAACTCAGCCAGAAACTCATGCGTCACGCGCGCCGCCGTACCGGCGAGGTCGTTGCGGTCGCAATGCGGGCACGGCTGGTACTCCAGGCTCTTGCCGATTTCCTTTTCCAGACGGCGCTTGATGGAGGCGACCAGTTCCGCCGTGTACTCGTGGATTTGCGCCGAGTGCAACGGCTCGGCATCGTAAAACCCGGGGAACACCAGCCGCAACAAATCCTGCGTGACCGCAACCACCGCGTCGCGCGACGGCAGGTTCGAGCCATCGAGGTGGTTGATGCCACCGTGCTCGCGGAACGACCCGACCAGGTTTTCGACAATCTCGGCCAGTTTCTTTGCCATAACGCCTGACACTCTAGCCTTCCATGCCGTCCGCGCAAGGCCAAATGCGTCGCACTTGGAATGACAGACGCTTGTAACCTTCTGCCTCGCAGGATCGTCTGGTATCGTGAAAACCATGCACTGGATGACTTGTTTTCTTGGAGCGGCGCTGGCAGCCAACCCCGGCGATCATTCGCACACGATCAACGCCGGCGAGTTGAAGCGCCACTACACGGTGCATGTCCCGTCAGGGTACGACGGCAGGACGCCGGTGCCGGTGGTCGTAATGCTTCACGGCGGCGGCGGCACGAGCCGCGCTGCGGCGACGGAAACCGGTTGGGGCGCGAAGGCCGACAAGGAAGGGTTCCTCGCGGTTTTCCCCGACGCGATGGCGCGTGATCCGTCAAAACCGGGCAGCTTCGCCCGCAACCCGCAACTTTGGAACGATGGCTCCGACCGTTTCTACCCCGGCCAGAAAGCGCCCGACGATGTCGCCTTTCTCAACGCGATGCTCGATGAGTTGTCCGCGAAGTTCAACGTGGATGCCCGGCGGATTTACGTCACCGGTTTTTCCAATGGCGCTTCGATGTCTTTCCGTTTCGGCGCGGAAGCGTCCAAACGCATTGCCGCCATCGCGCCTGTTGCCGGGGCGTGCTGGCTGGAGAAAGTCAGGTTGGAACGTCCCGTTCCGATGTGTTACCTGACCGGCAGCGCCGATCCGCTCAATCTCATCGAGGGCGGCGTGCCGAGATTGTTAGGCGGTGGCAGCGACAAAGTCCGCGCCAAACCCAAACCGCCCGTGCGCGATTCAATTCGAAAATGGACCGACGCGCTCGGTTGTTCCGCGACGCCGACCAGCGCGACCGAAACCAACGGCGTCCACATCGAACGCTACGGCGCAGACGTTGTGTACGTCACCGTCGCCGGTCAAGGCCACACGTGGGCCGGAGGCAGGAGCCTGTTGCCGGGGTTCATGGTCGGCAAGACGACTGACAAACTCAACGCAACCGATTTCATTTGGGAGTTCTTCAGAACCAAACAGACGCGGACTCACTGACCGGAAAGCACATTGCGGTTGCGCTGCCGTTCTCCGGACTTCTCTTTCAACAATTGCCAGAACTTCTCGCGTTGCTCCGGAGCCAGGTCACGGGCAATGCTGGCGTTCGTCTCCTTGAAAGCCTCGCTCACTTTTGTCCGCAACTCGGCGCGGAACTCCTGCATATTGGAGGCGAGTTTGTCAAAGTGCAGGCGGATGGCAGCGATTTGCTCCGGCGTCAGTTCGAGCAAGGGCGTGTATTCTTTGATGCGCGCCTCGATCCAGCGTTCCTCGCAACTTTTGTAATCCCGCGACCAGCGCGGCTTCCAAGTCGCCTGCCGCCCCAGCACGATCCCGGTGGACACGCCGAGACCAAACAACACCACCAAACCGATTCCAATTTTGACGGCTAGCCTGCTCATGGTTCCTCCGTTTCCTCGGCGAACACAACATCGGCCAGTGTCACCGGATCCATGGCCGCCAGCTTGACCGGCGGTTCGGGACGGACTGTCAACCAGCACGCCACCAGCACCACGGCGGCCACGGGAACCGCATCGAACGCCAGCCGCCCCAGTAATTCGGCGGTGAGTTGTCGCTGCGGCCTCAATTGCGCCAGCACGCGCGTATCGAAGCCAAACGGCATCTCTGCCGGTGCTTCTGTTCCGGTTGTGTTCCGGCTGGCGGCGTCCGCCAGTCGTTTCCACGGATTGTTTGTGTTCATCGTTGTTTCTCCAACTTCAAAATCTCTTTTCGTAACTTGCGCCGGGCGCGGAACGCGCGGATGCGAATCGCGCCTTCATGCCAGCCAGTCGCCTCGCGCACTTCGGTCACCGAGTGGCCTTCGAGGTCGAGCATCGTCACCACCAGCCGGTCTTCGGGGCCGAGCAGGTCGAGCAGCTTGACCGCCAGCTCGTGCGCGTCCGATGCGGGCGGGTCCTCGCTCGCCAGCGTGGCCGTCAACGCATCAGCCTCGGTTTCCGTCAGATCAGCCCAGCGCAGTTCGGGTCGGCGTTTCTCGGCGCGCAGGTGATCAATGCAGCGGTTCACTGCGATGCGCGCGATCCAGTGCGACACCGGCGCGCGCCCGTCATACTCGCCGAGCCGTTCAAAGAACCGCGCGAACACTTCCTGCGCGAGGTCTTCCTCGGCCACGCGCCGCGGCAGTCGCCGCCGGATGATGGCGATGACGTCGGGATACAACGTCGCGATCAAGCGCCGGGCGGCGGCCTGGTCGCGCGAGTGGATCCACGCGGCAATGTCATCCTTCATAAGGCTACTACGCCCGATTCCGAATTTTGTTACAACCTTTTTTTAGCCTGTAACAAAGTGCGGTGCTCCGGCGTCAGTGAGGTATGCACCATTGCCTTTGTTTTTAGTGGAAGCGGTCACGCGATAATTACATCACACGACATTCGTGCTGCCTTCCAGCATCCACTCCCACGCAGGTCGCACGGTGATGCCTTTGGGCGCCTCGGATTGGGCTTGGCTGAGGCCGGTGGAATTGGCGGTGAGCAGCAAGGCGGGCAGTTTCCTGTGTTCAGCTATTGCCGATTCCAAGGCGCGAAACTCGCGGGCGCGGGTTTCTGCTTCGCTGACATCGGCGCAGACTTGAATCAGCGCAGGCCGGCCCGCCACGGGCGTCGCAAGAAAGTCCACTTCCAACCCGTCCGCCGTCCGCACATACGCGCGTTCGCAACGGCGACGCTCCAGTTCGACAAGCACAGCGGTTTCCAACGCGTGACCCGTGTTCGGCCGTCCGCTGCGGTCAAAGGCCGTGATCAGGCCGGAATCCACCGGGTACACTTTGCGCGGATTGGATTGTCGCTGCCGCTCGCTCGACGTGTGCAACGGCACCAATCGAATGAGAAACGCGTCCTCCAAGTGGCCGAGCATCGCGTGCAGCGCATCTTTCGACACCGCCACGCCCTGCGATTTCTGGTCGTTGAAAAACCGATGGACACTGAACAAACCAGCCGCCGCGCCGAGCAGTTGGCGCGTCAGGTGACGCAGTGCGACGACGTTCGTCACGCCGTGCCGCTCGATGACGTCGCGCAGGATCACGGCATCCACGTAGCCTTGCAGCAACAGGAGACGATCTTGCGCCGCAAGCCCCTGAGCTTCTGGAAAGCCGCCGCTCAGCAGATAGTCCGCGAACAACTTTTCCATGGCCGACCGTTTCGCCTTGGGCAAGAACGACGGATCGTCCTCCGGCTCGGCGCCTTGATGCCGCAAGAACTCGCGGAAACTGAACGGATGCACGAGTGTTTCCATGGCCCGGCCCCGCAACGCGGTGGCGATTTCGCGGCTCAGGAGTTTCGCCGACGAACCGCTGACAAAGATGTCCACCTTCTCCGTATCCATCATGCGCCGCACAAATCCCTCCCAACCCCGCACCACCTGCACTTCATCCAGAAAGAAACCAACCCGCCGCTGGTCGCGATGCTGGGGAAACCGCAGAAAATACTCCTCCAGCACCCAATGAAGCTGCGCCGCCTCCATGCCGGCCAACCGTTCGTCATCGAAGTTGAAATACACCTGCGTTTCGCGGGGCGCCCCCTGTTCGACGCGGTCGCGCTGAATCTGGCGCAAGAAACAGGTCTTGCCCACCCGCCTCATGCCGATCACCGCATGGGTTTTGTCCGGCACCAACGGCAGGCGGATATCGCGGCGTGTCCACCGCGGCAATTCCAAGCGCGTTTCATCGGCGAGTTTCTGTCGGATCACGTCTCTCATGGTGTCCTCCTCACGAGGATAGAATGCTATAAATCCGTCCGTTTGTAAAGGACACATTAACAGGACACTTTTACCGACAATTGCTCGGCATGGATTTATAAAGCGACGCTGAAGCAATAGTACCCCTCACGCTCCGCGTGAGGATCGCCACCCCCAATCATCACGCGGAGCGTGATGAGTACTTTCCTTGTAACAGAAACTCCATCCCCGGCGTCTGAGAGGTATGCACAACTATAATCTCCGTTTCAGCCAAGTTCTGCTGGTGGCCATGGTCGGCTTGGCCATCTCCCTCACAGCCCAACAAACATCCCGTCCCGCCGGCAGCGGCCTCGCTGACCGCTTCAAGCAACTCGACCGCAACGGCGATGGCAAAGTCAGCCGGGAGGAGGGAGGTTCGCTGCCGTTCTTCGACGCGGCGGACAAAAACAAAGACGGTTCTCTGACCATCGAGGAAGTGCAGGCGTATTTCGCTGCACGCCGGACGACGCGACCTGCCGCCCCGGAACAACCAGCGGCACCGCTGGCCGCCGGCGAACTCACGGCGGTGGACGCGGTGTTCGAGCTTTGCGTGCGCGATGTCGAGGCGTGCGCGAAGTTTTATCGCGACGGCATCGGGATGCGCGAGGTCGAGCCGGGCACACTGTTTGAGTGGGCGGACAGCTATCTGCGGCTACGCAAGGTTCCGGGCGAAAAACCTGCGCCGCAAACGGGTAACCCGATGAAACAAATGCTCTCGCAGAACGGCTTCCGGTGGTTCTCGCTTTGGTTCAACAACCCGGCCGCCATCAGCGAGCGGCTCGTGAAGGCGGGTTATCCGGCGCCGATGAAGGGCGGCAACGTCAGCATGACGCGCGATCCCGACGGCAACGTCGTTGAGATCATGGGCGTGCCGCGTAGCGCGTCGGGTGAGACGTTCACGTGGGGCATGGCCGTCAGCGACGACGCGACGGCGCGGAAATTTTACGGCGCGGTGCTCGGCTTGGAGGAGTTCGATCCGTGGAATCTGCCGCCGCCGTTCAGCATGAAGATGTATCTGTTCGCCACCGGCGCAGGACGCGTGAAGTTTTCCGCGCCGCAGGGACAACGTCCGCGCGAAGCCGACGCGGGGCCGGATGCGCCGGGATTGCGAAGCGTGACGTTGCGCGTTGCTGATCTGGCGGCCGTGCGTGCCGGACTGGTGAAACGTGGCGCGAAAATCGAGGGCGACAAGCGGTTGCTGGTGACCGATCCCGATGGCAATCGCATTTACATCGAGCAAGCTCCCGAGAGTGCCGTCGGTTCGGCAAGACCCGCCGCACCGAAACGGCAACGATCAGTTGCGGCGCAGCTCAGCACCATCAAGCCAAAAGAACACAAGGAGGAAATCGCCGAGCAACGACCGGGCGAGCCGCCGTTGAAGAAGATGCCCGACAGCGATGCGTCGCGCGACGCGGCGGGACGCGGACAAATGTTCGAGAGCATCGTCGTGCCCGGCTTCACCAGCATTCAGGAAGGGATGAATGGCGTAGCCATCGTGGACTTGAACAAGGATGGCCTGCTCGACATCGTGGCGACGTATTCCCCGGTGCGCGGCACGGGAAGAGGCTGGGGTGCCGGCGAAAAGTTGCGCGTGTTCATCAACGACGGCGGCTTCCAGTTTCACCCGCACACGATCAAGCTGCTCGACTCGAAGGTGACGCTGGACAGTTTTGGGCGCGGCCAGATACCGAACCTTGCCGACTTCGATGGCGACGGTTTCCTCGACCTGTTCGTCACCCGCCACGCGCAGATGTCGGGCGGCCGGTCCAATCCGAACGACCAGAAACTCGGCAACGGTCTTTACCTCAGCGACGGCGCTTGGGATGTCTTCCGCGACGTGTCGGCGAAGATGGGCATCCAGAACGAGCAAGCCTACAACCGCCAGCCGTCCATCGGCGACGTGAACAAGGATGGCCATCTCGACATCGCCATCGGTTGCGATAACATCGGCGACGCCATGGGAGGCTTCCCGCACAGCCGGCTGTTTGTGTTTCATAGTAGTCATCACGCTCCGCGTGATGAAAAACCGGGCAAACATCACGCGGAGCGTGATGGGTACTTTGAAGACATCGGCGGCACTTCACTTGTCCCGGACTTCGGCGGCTTTTACCACGACAGCGCGAAGGACAAGGCCGGTCCCGACATCAACCTGCGCGACCTCGACAATGATGGCGATCTCGACTTGATCCAGAGCTACCACATTGACGTGCGCGACCTGTTGCTGCCGTATTCGCCCATCGAATACCGGCAAGGCGTGTTCTGTTGGAAGAACCTCTTGAAAGAGACCGGTAAACTTCAGTTCGAGAAGATCACCGGCAACGGTCTCGCCTGTGAAGCACACCTGAAACTCGACCGCGCAACCAAAACCACGACACCAGTTGGCAAAGCGCCCGGCCTGCCGTACATCTCGCTGGCCGACGTTGACAACGACGGCCTGCTTGACGTGCTCGCCGTCGGCCCGGCCAGTCCGGGCTGGGCGCCGCGTACCGAATACGTCAGCGGCCGGTTCTGGCAGAACAAGGGCGGCTTTAAGTTCGAGGAGGCGACCGAGGCCGCCGGTCTGTCGGCGTTGAACTGGGTCTATCGCGACTGGTGCAAGTTCTTCGACGCCCCGATGCCGAGAACTCGTCCCGGCGCGCCGATGGAAGCTGGCGACCGTCGTCCTTACTTCGCTGATGCGATCTTCGGTGACTTTAACAACGATGGCTGGCAGGACTTTGTCGTCTTGGACCGTAGCGAGACGATGAACCCCGAAGCCCGCGTCGCGCTGTTCATGAACCGCGGCGACGGGACGTTCGAGTTGAAGCCGACGACCTTCAGCGGTCTGGACGGCTCCGGCATCTGCGGTGAAGTCGCCGACCTCAACAACGACGGCCTGCTCGATCTCGTCTTCGCCTCCGACCCCGACAACTCCGGCCCCGCGCTGAGCATGGCGCGTTACGAGAGCAAGGTCTATTGGAACACCGGCCTGCACGGCGCGAAGGAGAACCACTGGCTGCGCTTACGTTTCAGCGGCGTGAAGGATGCCGAACTGATCGGGGCGCGCGTCGAACTCACCGCTGCCGGCATGAAACAGTATCGCTGGATTCACGCTAACCACAGCTACAAGAGCGGCGGCGCGCTCGAAGCCCACTTCGGTCTCGGCAAACAAACCAAAGCGGACGTCAAGGTCACGCTCCCCAGCGGCAAGACCGTCTCGTTCGCCGGCGTGAAGGCCGACCAGTTCCTCGATCTCGACCTCAGAATGTCACAGACAACACAGGTGAAACCATGAACACATGCAACGAACAACTCACTCGGCGCGAGTTTCTGAAAAGGACTGCGGTTTTCGCCGGTCTGCCGCTCATCGCCAACGCCGGCGAGGCGGCGGCTCCGCGCCGGTCGCGGATTTCCTATTACTGCAACGGCGAGATTCATGTCAACGTACCCGGCCAGCCGGAAGGAAAGCCGATCACAACCGGTCACTGGGACTTCAAGCCGTCGTGGTCGAAGACCGGCGATATGTTCGTCTGTTTCCGCCGGCTCAAGAATGACCGGGTCACGGCCAACTGGATAACCGCGACCTTCATCGTCAACGTGGACGGCACCGGGTTTCACTTCTTGAGCGACGGCACGCACACCGATTTCAACCCCACATGGACGCGGGACGGAAAGAACACGCCGTTGTGGAACCGCAAAACTTCGGCGGCCGGCGGTTACTGCATCATGGCGAGCAAGGTGGGCGGCAAACCGGGCGAGGAAGTGGCGCTCACCGATAAGCGGTACAGCTCGTGGGTCCACTCGGCCGTCAGCGATGGCAGGTTGTTTGTCGCGTCCGCGCCCCCGAAACTCGGTCGCGGTTACTTCCTGATGACGCCGAATCCGGGCGGCGAGCCGAAGTTTGAACGGGTCGAGTGCGAACTAGGGCTGAAAGGTTTGTTGGACCGCGTCAGCATTTCTCCGAGCGAGAAGAAGATTTGCTTCGAATACCAAAAGGGATTCAAGCACTCCATGATCGGACGAACGCTTTACATCGCCGATTTCGACGTGCAGAAGCGCGCGATCACGAATCCGAAGGCGTTTGCCAACGAAGAAGGCAAGCCGATCTGGTTTGCGTATCCGCGTTGGATTGATGGCGAGTCGGCGGTGGTCTATCACTCCACTCAAACCGGCAAGGGCCAGCTTTACGTTTACCGATTGGAAGACGCCTCGACCAAGCGCGTGTCCACAAACGCCGCCGCCGACTACCGGTATCCGCACGGAGAAGCCGCGCCATGTTGATGAATTACCCAGAAAGGGAACCAGACCATGAAGAACAACTCATCGTTTATTGAGACAAACAAGACCACATCCTGTAGCCACGCCGCTCCGCCGGCGTGCGGGTGTGGCACGGTGAAATCAAGGAGGCGCGGCGACGGAGCGCCGCGGCTACAGTGGTTGCCGGTGATGCTGTTTGGCGCTCTTTGTGCGCTCGCGTCGTCATTCGCCGCTGAGCGCAAACCCAATGTGATTATCTTCCTTGCTGACGACCTCGGTTACGCCGGCCTCGGCGTCACCGGTTGCAAGGACATCCCGACACCGCACATTGACAGCATCGCCAAGAACGGCGTGCAGTTCACCGACGGCTACGCGACGCATTGCGTCTGTTCGCCGTCGCGCGCGGGCCTGATGAGCGGGCGCTACCAGCATCGTTACGGGTTCGAGCACAACTCCGGGCCGGAACGTTTCGCGGCGGAGAACTTCGGCCTGCCGCGCACCGAGCCGACGCTCGCCGAACGCCTCAAGGCCGCCGGCTACGCCACCGGCATGATGGGCAAGTGGCACATCGGGTTCAAGGAAGGACTCCGGCCGCACGAACGTGGCTTCGATTATCACTACGGTTTCCTCAGCGGCGCGCGGACCTACATGCCGGGCAAGGCTGACAATGATCCTCTCATCCGCAACGGCCAGACGGTCACCGACGAGAAAGAATATCTCACCGACGCCTTCGCACGCGAGGCGGTCGCGTTCCTCGACCGCAGCAAGGACAAACCGTTTTTCCTCTACCTCGCATTCAACGCCGTCCATTCGCCGATGGAAGCGACGGAACCGTACATGGCGCGTTTCCCCAAGCTGACCGGCACGCGCCGCATCCACGCCGGGATGGTTGCCGCGATGGACGACGCCGTGGGCCGCGTGCTCGGCAAAGTCCGCGCGCTTGGTCAGGAAGAGAACACGTTGATCTTCTTCTACAGCGACAATGGCGGCCCGACGCCGCAGACCACGGCGAGCAACGAACCGTTGCGCGGCTACAAAGCCCAATTCTACGAGGGCGGCATCCGCGAGCCGTTCGTGGCGCAATGGAAAGGCAAACTGCCGGCGGGCATGGTCTATCGCGAGATGGTGATGGGCTTCGACTGCCACGCCACGGCGCTCGCCGCCGCCGGCGTGCCGCTGCCGACTGACAAACCGCTCGACGGCGTCAACCTCCTCCCGTTCCTCCTCGGCAAACAAACCGGCCGACCGCACGACCAACTCTTCTGGCGTGCCGGCGAGAAACACGCCGCGCGCGTTGGTGACTGGAAGCTCGTGCAAGAGCGCGGCAACGAAGTGGAGCTTTTCAATCTCAAGGACGACATCGGCGAGAAGACCGATCTCGCCGCGAAGGAGCCGGCGAAGTTGAAGGAACTCCAAGCCGCCTACGCCGCGTGGGACAAACAGATGAAGCCCGCTCAATGGGTCCGGCAGGATGGTCGGACGCAAACTGGTGGCAAGCGCGGCAAAGCCGCCGGCGGCATCGAAGAACGTTTCAAGCAATACGACAAGAATGGCGATGGCAAACTCACGCCCGAAGAATTTCCGACGCCCGACTTCAAGCAGATGGACAAGAACAACGACGGCGTCCTGACGCTGGACGAAGTCCGCGCCCACTACGCCACCCGCCGCCAAAAAACCAAATAAGAGGAATGACGATGAAGAAGTTTCTGATTCCATTCATGATCTGTGCAGTCGTCGCGGTCACCGCACAGGATGTTTCCGTCGAGCAACGCTTCAAGCAATGGGACAAGAACAGCGACGGCAAGCTGACGGCGGACGAAGTGCCGGGCGAGAGGCTTTTCAAGTTGCTCGACAAGAACGGCGACGGTGTCGTCACCAAGGAAGAAGCCGCTGCGTTTCGTGGCGGACGGAAGACTGAAGCCACGCCTGCGCCGAAGTTGCCGCCGTCGGAGAACTTCAAGCCGCGTGCGCACGGCGACGAGGCGAAGGCTGCGGGGTTAAAACCGGACGTGTTGGCGAAGATTGATGTCGAGATGCAACGCCACGTCGCCGCGCCGGATGTCGCCGGCATCGTCGCGCTCATCAGCCGGCACGGGAAGATCGGTTACTGCGAGACGTTCGGGATGCAAGACCGCGAGGCGAACAAGCCGATGCCGAAGGACGCCATCTTCCGTCTCTACTCGATGACGAAACCGATTGTCGCGGCGGCGGCGTTGATTCTGTTTGACGAAGGCAAGTTCACGCTCGATGAGCCGATCTCGAAACATTGCCCCGAATGGAAAGAAGCGATGGTGATGGAGAAAGGCCAGAAGGTTCCCGCGAAGTTCGCGATCACGCCGCGGATGTTGATGAGCCATTCGTCGGGTCTGTACTACGGGATGCTGCGCGAATCGCGCGAGGACGTGACGCTGACGAAGTTCTCCGAGTTGCTGGCGCAAGTGCCGTTGAAATTCCATCCCGGCACCGGCTACCAATACGGCCACTCGATTGACATCCTCGGGCGGTACGTCGAGGCAGTCAGCGGTCAGCCGCTCGACGTGTTCATGCGCGAGCGCATCTTCAAGCCGCTCAAGATGTCCGACACCGATTTCTGGGTGCCGCCAGCGAAGAAAGACCGGATAGCGCAGATGTATTCGCAGCGGGCCAACGGCACGTTGGAACGCGGACGCGACTCGGCGTCGTTGTTGGAGAAGCCGAAGCTCTTTCTCGGCGGCCAAGGACTCGTTGGAACGGCGAGCGACTACGCCCGGTTCTGTCAGATGTTGCTCAACAAAGGCGAACTCGACGGCGCGCGCATCTTGAAGCGCGAGACGGTTGCGATGATGTTCCAGAACCACCTCAAAACGCCCGGCCAGAAATACGGTCTCGGCGGCATGGTGGACGGCAACGGCGGTTACGCCTGGGGCGGCGCCGCCGGCACGCAGTTTTTCGTGGACTCCAAGAACGATTTGTTTGCTGTGTTCATGGTGCAGACCCAGCGTTATCGCAGCCCCGCTCACAACGATTTCAAGCGGCTGGCTACCGCCGCCATCACAGAAGGGAAATGAAAATGAGAACGTTCTTGCTGTCAGTCTTTATCGTTTGCAACGTCGCCGTGGCGATGGCGCAAGAGATCGAGAAGCGCGGCGTGACCATCTGGAGCGACGGCGTACGAATGGCGGGCGACCTCTATCTGCCGAAGGGATTGAAGAAGGACGCAAAACTTCCCGCCGTCCTATTCTGTGCCGGTACCAGCGGCACGAAGAAAGGCACACCGCAAAAGCTCGCGCCGCGGTTCGTGCAGGCTGGGTTCGTGTTCCTCGCGTTCGACTACCGCGGCTGGGGCGAGAGCGACAGCCGGCTGATGTCGCTCGACAAACAACCCGCGCCCGATGCCAAGAACGAACTCACCGTCCGCGCGCGGGCGATCCGCTGGCAGATGGATTTCGCCGACCAAGCGATGGACATCCGCGCGGCGATCAGTTTCCTCGCGGGCGAACCGAATGTTGACCCGCAACGCATCGGCATTCTCGGCACCAGCTACGGCGGCGGGCTGGTGACGTGGACGGCCGGTAACGATCCGCGCGTCAAATGCGTTGCCGCCCAAGTGGCCGGCATGGGCGGCGGACGCCGTCCGTCAGCAGAACAATACGCCTACGCGCACGCGACCAAGCAGGCGCGCGCGGAGACCGAGCCGGTGCCGTTCGAGACCGGCAAGATGGGCGGGAAGATGGCGCGCTACGAGCACATGCGGGTCAACCCCGTGAAGAGCATCGGCTACAACCCCATCGAGGCTGCCGAGAAAATCCGCGCGCCGATGATCATCATTGACGCCGAGAACGAGGAGTTGATGGACCGCCGCCAGAACGGGGAGCGGGTCGCAGGGATTCTCAAGAAGCGCGGCGTGCCGGTGGAGTATCACGTCCTCAAGGACATGACGCACTACGGCATCTACCGCGAGGGCTTTGAGGAAGCCACGCGCCTCGAACTGGACTGGTTCACCCAGCATCTCAAGAAACAGCCATGAAACGCGCCGCCACAATCTCTTGTTTGCCAGTCACCGTTTCGCTGTTGGCGTTCTTCGTCGCCAGCTTGGCCGCACAGAAAGACAACAACGGACTCGCGGAGGTAACCCGCAAATGAAAACAACATCACACGCACTGGCGATTTGGCTCATGCTACTGCTCAGTTGTTTTGCTCGCAGTCTCGCTGCTCCCATTGAGTCGGCGATCAAGCTGGCTCAGCAATACAGCGAATCCGCCGGCGGACAGGCGATGCTGGTGATGCTCGATGGCAAGATCGTCTTCGAGGCTTACGGCAACGGCGGCGGGAAAGACCGCGCCCAGACTCTGGCCAGCGGCACGAAAAGTTTTGTCGGTATCGCGGCGGTCGCAGCGGTCGAGGACGGTTTGATCCGTCTCGATGACAAAGCCAGCGAGTCGTTGACCGAATGGAAAACCGATCCGCTCACATCCAAGATCACCTACCGCCAACTCCTCACGTTGACCAGCGGTCTGACACCCGGCGAACGCGGCAGCGCGATTCGTTCGCCCGGCTGGAAGGAGATTGTCGGGAAACCGATGGCCGGCAAACCGGGAGCGCAGTTCGTGTACGGCGCCTATCATCTCTGCGCGTTCGCCGAGGCGCTCCAACGCCGTCTCAAGAACGAAACGTTTGAGAAGTATCTCGTGCGCCGGATTCTTCAGCCGCTTGGCATCAAGTTGGAATGGCGCTGGCGTTGTGCCGACGGCAACCCGCAGGTGGGCGGCAGCGGCGCGATGACGGCGCGCGATTGGGCCGTGTTCGGCGAGTTCATGCGATCAGGCGGGGCATGGAACGGGAAACAGATCGTCCGCAAAGAAATCCTCGCCGAATGTTTGCAGGGAACCCAACAGAACCCGGCCTACGGACTAACGTGGTGGCTGCGGAAACCGGTGCCCGATGCCATCATCCGTCAGGTGCCCATCCTTCAGCGCGACATGGGCGACATCGTGAAGTCAGACTGGCTTCACGACGATCTGTTCCTGGCTGCTGGCGCGGGCAAACAGCGGTTGTACGTGATTCCCTCGATGAAGCTGGTGATCGTCCGTCAGGGCGACTTGCTGAAGAGCCGGAGTTTCAGCGACGCAAAATTTCTCGACCTCCTGCTGCGAGGGAAACTGGGGACAAAATGAGGCACGGACGATCAGTTTTTTGCCCGGAGATCGTAGCAAAGAAGGCGAGGCGGCGTGTCGTGGAAGGGGTCGCGCGCGTTTTGGCAGACGTAGAGCAGGCCGCGACAAAGCACCGGCGGCGTCCACGTTTCCTGCGCGGCGAACAGCCAGACCCGATCCAACTGACGACAACCTTGCGGCGTCAGGTCCAGCCAGAGCAGGTGACCGAGTTCGCCAAGACAGAGGAAACGTCCGTCCACCGACAACAGCGATCCGCGAAACGTTCCGCGCACCAGTTTGCGCGGGCCTTCTTTCGTCGTCACTGTTTCCTCCCAGACCGGCTGCGCGCCCCACATTTCCTTGCCGGTGGCGGCCTCCACGCAGACGAGGCGCGCGGCTTGCATCACGTAGCCGTCAATGCCGTAGAGGTAGCCGTCCTTGTAAATCGAAGTCGTGAAATGCGTGCCGAACTTCTTGTTCGTCCAGACAAGGCTGCAACCGCCGTTGGCCTGCGCCTCCAGCAACGCGCCGCCGCTGCCGTAACACTCGGAGATGAACACGCGGTTGTTGAACACCACCGGCGACGACGCGTTGACTGACTCGAACCGGCGTCCGCGCCACGGGAACGTGAACGCGATCTTTCCATCCGCCGGGTCGAGGCAAAGCAAACCGCCGTTGGGCGGGTCGCTCTCGCCGCCGGCGAAGACGAAGACGCGGCGCTGGCCGTGAATCATCGCGGGAACGGGCGAGGCGTAGCTCGGTCCCCACTCGTTGCCGGCGCGCCAGCGTTCCTTGCCGGTGCGCGTGTCGAACGCGACGACGGTCGGACTGCCGACGTTGACGATCAACTTGTCGCCCTCAACCAACGGCGTTGAGCCGACGCCGAAGAAGTTCTGCTTCAACTTGAATTCGCTCATGATGTCACGTTTCCAGCGCGCTTTGCCGGTGGCGAGATCGAGGCAGTGGAGTTTGCCTTCCGCGCCGAACGTGAAGACTGAATCACCGGCGATGACGGGGCTGGCGCGCGGGCCGTGGTTGTAGCCGAAGCGGTCGCGATACGTGGTCGGGTAAGCGAAACGCCAGATTGGTTTTCCGTCGCGGGGATTGAGGCAGTCAACGACTTCCTCGTTGCCGGGCCGGTGGAACAAGAGCAGACGGTCACCGGCGATGCTGGGACTGGCGTAGCCGTCGCCTTTGTTGACCTGCCAGACGATTGGTGGGCCGCCGGGCGGGAATTTCTGAAGCAGGTTCGTCTCGGTCGAAACCATGTTGTAGGTCGGACCGAGGAGCGACGGCCAATCGAGTGCCGCCAGAACCAACAGGAGAACGTTCATTTCCGTCGCTGGCGCAACAGCCAGTCGTAGAACTCAGGATTATCGTAGGTCTGCGTCCAGGAATCGTGTTGGGCTTCGGGATAGATCGTCAACTTCACGTCGGCACCGACGGCCTTGAGCGCGTCCACCATCTCGATGGATTTCTGGACCGGCACGGCCTTGTCCTTCGCGCCGTGGAAAACCCAAGTCGGAATGTTTCGTATTCTCGGCGCAATGGCCGGGTCGCCGCCGCCACAGATGGGCGCGAGCGCGGCGAAACGTTCCGGATTTGTTCCGGCCAGCGTCCACGTGCCGTAGCCGCCCATGCTGAGGCCGGTCAGATAGACGCGATCCTTGTCCACGCGATACTTCGCCGCGACGTTGTCGAGCAAACGGTTCAGGTCCGGTGCCAACCACCATTGATTCGTCGGGCACTGCGGCGAGACGATGATGAACGGGAACTTCTTTCCTTCGTTCGCGAGTTTCGGCGGGCCGTGCTTGAGGACGGCGGCGAGGTTGGTGCCGCGCTCGCCGGAGCCGTGGAGGAAGAGAATCAACGGCCACCGCTCGCGCGGTTTCTGGTTATAAGCGTCGGGCAGGTAGAGCCAGTAGTTGAGCGTGTGTTTGGGCTGCTGCGGAGTCTGTCCGACTTGTGGCAACGTACGGCAACCGACTGCGACACACAGCGCAGCGGCCAGAAACAAGAACCTATTCATCGCGCTAGACGCCGCTGAACGCGCTGAAGCCGCCGTCAATCGCGATGACTTGGCCGGTGACGAAGCCGCTGGCGTCGTCGCTCAAGAGCCAGAGCAGCGCGCCGAGGAGGTCTTCGGGTTTGCCGTAGTGACTCTGCGGCGTGTGGGCGATGATGGTGTTGCCGCGCGGCGTGAGCGAGCCGTCGGGCTGCGTGAGCAGCGCGCGGTTCTGGTCGGTGAGGAAAAAGCCGGGGGCGAGGGCGTTGACGCGGACGCCGGTCTTCGAGAAGTGAACGGCGAGCCACTGGGTGAAATTACTGACGCCGGCCTTGGCGGCGCTGTAAGCGGGGATCTTGGTGAGCGGCTTGAAGGCGTTCATCGAGGAGATGTTGATGATGTTGCCGCGCTTCTTGAGAACCATGTCCTTGCTGAAGACCTGCGTCGGCAGGAACGTGCCGAGGAAGTTGAGGTTGAAGACGAACGAGATGCCCTCGGCGGTGAGATCGTAGAATGTGGTGACACCTTCCTTCTTTTGCGTGATGTCTTCGAGCAAGAGATGCTCCTTGGAGGTCGTGCCCTTCGGGTGATTGCCGCCGGCGCCGTTGACGAGGATGTCCACGGGGCCGAAGGCGGCCTTGATCTGCTCATGGGCCGCTTCGATGCTGGCTTTGTCGAGGACGTTGCAGGCGAAACCTTTTGCGACACCGCCGGTCTTGGTGATTTCGTCGGCGCATTTCTGGGCGGCCTCGGGCCGGAGGTCGAGGATGGCGACCTTCGCGCCGCACTCGGCCATCGCCTTGGCCATCACGCTGCAGAGGATGCCGCCGCCGCCGGTGATGACAGCGACCTGGTTCTTGAGATCAATTTTGAATGGTGTGCTCATGGGGTTGTTCCTTTCATTCGAGTTTTCCGGTTTCGAGTCCGAAATAGTTTTTGGCGTTGCGGTAGGAAATGTCGCGGACCATGTTGCCGAGCAGTTTCATATCGCGCGGCAGTTCGCCGTTGACGACGTCGCGGCCGATGATGTTGCAGAGGATGCGCCGGAAATACTCGTGGCGCGGGTAGCTGACGAAGCTGCGGGAATCGGTGAGCATCCCGACAAACCGGCTGAGAAGGCCGAGGTTGCTGAGCGCGTTGATCTGCCACTCCATGCCTTCCTTCTGGTCGAGGAACCACCAGCCGCTGCCAAACTGTATTTTGCCGGGGATGGTGCCGTCCTGGAAATTGCCGATCATGGTGGCGACGACGTAGTTGTCAGCGGGATTCAGATTGTAGAGGATGGTCTTGGGCAGTTTGTTGTTCTGGTCGAGCCTATCGAGATAGCGCGCGAGCGACGCGGCTTGCGGCCAGTCGCCGGTGGAGTCGAAGCCGGTGTCGGGGCCGATCGCGCGTAACAGGCGCGTGTTGTTGTTGCGCTGCGCGCCGAGGTGGAGCTGTTTGGTCCAGCCGCGAATGGCATCGAGTTCGCCGAAGAACACCATGAGGAAACTGCGGAAGGCGTCGGCTTGTTTCAGCGAGACCTGCGAACCGGCGCGGGCGTCGGCAAAGGTCTGGGCGGCGCCGGCCTCGGTGCAGTCGTCGGCGAAACAATGGCTGAGGCCGTGGTCGGAGAGCCGGCAGCCGTTCTTGTGGAAGAACTCGTGGCGGCGCTCGATGGCGGCGAGGAAGTTGGTGAGGTTGTTGCAATCAATGCCGCTGGCGGCGCTGAGTTTGTCGGTCCAGGCGTTGAACGCGGCCGGCTGGTCAACGGCGAGCGCCTTGTCGGGACGCCACGTCGGATAGACGCGTGTCTTGAATTTCCGGTTGCCGCGGATGGCGCGGTGATGTTCGAGCGTGTCGGTCGGGTCGTCGGTGGTGCAGACGACGGTGACCCGGCTGCGGCGCATGATTTCGGCGACCGGCATCTTGGGGAGCTGGGCGTTGGCGGCGTCCCAGGTTTTCTTGGCGGTGGACTTGTCGAGGAGGTCGGTGATGCCGAAGTAGTTTTTCAGTTCGAGGTGGGTCCAGTGATAGATCGGGTTGCGGAGCGTGGCGGGAACGGTGCGGGCGAACGCGAGGAACTTGTCGTAGTCGGAGGCGTTGCCGGTGCAGAATTTTTCCGGGACGCCGTTGGAGCGCATGGCGCGCCATTTGTAGTGGTCGCCGGCGAGCCAGATTTCGTAGAGGTTGCGGAAGGTTTTGTTGGCGGCGATCTGGTCGGGCGGAAGGTGGCAGTGGTAATCGAAGATCGGCTCGGGTGCGGCGTAGTCGTGGTAGAGTTCGCGGGCGACATCGTTGCCGAGGAGGAAGTCTTCGGTGATGAAAGGGGCAGCGTTGGTCTTGCTCATGACGGCAAGAGGAATAATCGGTTGCCGTCAGATTGTCGAGCAGTTCCTGACGCGGCCAAGCTGCAAGCCGCTGGGCGCGCCGCTGTCGCGGATCACGGCTTGAAAATGACGGCATTCATCACGATGCGGCTGTAGGCGGGATGCCGAAACTCCTCCACCCGGTGTCCCGGCATCAAATACACAATCCAGCCTTTGCCGGACGGCTTCAGCCAGCCGGCGGTGTCTTGTGCCCATGTTTTGCCGGTTTTCGCGTCGGTGTATTTCAGGCCGAGCAACGTCGTTCGCGACCCGCCGGAAAGAACGTGGTTCAGATAGACCTCGCTATGCTCCAGCGTGAAGCTGGGGCCTTGTTTGTCGTAGCTGACCTTGTGGGTGGTGATGAAGTGCTTCGGCGCGAGATTGACAATTTGCAGCGTCACGCCTTCAGTCCATTGGTAGCCGCCTTGCTCCACGTCGCCCTTCGGCAGCTCAACGCCGAGGAACGGGAACCAATGTTTGTTCTCGCGTTTGCCCGAACTGATCGAGTGATGGAGCGCAACCAGTTTCCCGCCGGCGCTGGTGTAATCCACCATCGCCTTCGCGGGCGCATCGGCGAGTTTCTTGTGAACATAGACAACGACTGCCGAATACTTGCCAAGGTCCGCCGGCATTTCGTCCTGCGTGACGATCTTGCTGGAAATTCCCTCGTCCCGTTTCAATCGTTCCGCCAGGATTTCCATAGCTGGGAACTCATCGGCCACGATCAAGACTTCCGCGGCTGCCAAGGAAAAAGAAGACAACCAAACACCAACGAAGAAAATCAGGAGTCGTTTCATGCGCGAACCATATTCTTTCGACGCCCGGGAGGCAAGCGTCGGCGACAGAGCGCAGTCGCAGCCATACGTCAACTATTTTGAGACGATCGTCTCAAAATAGTTGACGCGCTTCCAAGCCGCCCGATTGCGATTGAAGCGCAGGCGGTTGTTGCGGTAGGTGTTGTGTCGCGATGAAACCAATTCTTCTTTCCATCGTGTTGGTTCTCGGCGTCTTGCCGGCGAACGCGAACGTCTTTTTCCAGACCAACAACGTGGCGGTTGCGCAAGGCGTGAAAACGTTCAGGCTTCCGGTCGAGGCGATGCGCGGCTGGACGGTGCGCGGCTCGGCAATGGTCAAGGCCGAGAACGTCACCGCGAAACCGAATCCGTGGAACGGCATCAAGGTCATGCTCATCATCGAGACGCCCGACGGCAAATCGTATCCGCAGGCGCCGCTCGATGTCGGGACGTTCGACTGGAAACGCGCCGTCTTCACTGCGCGCATCCCGACCAATGCCACCGCTGTGACGTTGTGCCTCGGCCTGGAAAAAGTCACCGGCAAAGTCTGGTTCGATGCCGTGAAAATCTCCGGTCACAAACCGCCCACGACCACGAAGCCCGCGCCGGTGCCGGGACCGATGTTCACGGGGCGCACCGTTCCGCGGTTGCGCGGCGCGATGATCGGGCCGCGCATTGACGAGGAGGGACTCCGCGCGTTTGGCCGCGACTGGAACGCGAATCTCGTCCGCTGGCAGTTGATCCGCAATCGCCGGACATCAACCACCGGCGACTACGATCAATGGCTCGAAGGCGAATTGCAGCGGCTCGACGCCGGGTTGCCGCTCTGCGAGAAGTACGGCTTGATGGTGGCGATTGACCTGCATTCGCCGCCGGGCGGCAAACCGACCCGCAGCGGCTACTACGGCAGCGACGACCGGTTATTCACCGACCGGAAAATGCAGGACAAGTTCGTCGAGGTCTGGCGGCACATCGCCACGCGGTACAAGAACTCCAAGGCGGTCTGGGGCTACGACCTTGCCAACGAACCGGTCGAGGAATTCGTCGAGGACGGCTGCGACGACTGGCACGCGCTGGCGACACGCGCCGCGAAAGCCATCCGCGCGATTGACCCGGCGCGCGCCATCATCTGCGAAGCGCCGCCGTGGGGCGGCCCGGACAGTCTTAAGGAGTTCACGCCCATCGCCGTCTCGAACGTCGTCTATAGCGTCCACATGTACGTCCCCGGCGAGTTCACGCACCAAGGGGTCCACAACAATCACGTCGGCGTGCCGTATCCCGGCGAAATCAAAGGCAAGATGTGGGACAAGGCGGCGTTGGAGAAAGTGCTTCAGCCGGTGTTGGATTTCCAGAAGAACTACAACGTCCACATCTACATCGGCGAGTTCAGCGCCATCCGCTGGGCGCCCGGCGACAGCGCGTATCGCTATTTGAGGGACTGCATTGACATTTTCGAGAGCCACGGTTGGGACTGGAGCTACCACGCGTTCCGCGAGTGGGACGGCTGGAGCGTCGAACACGGTCCCGACCGCAACGACCGTCAACCCGCCAAAACGCCAACCGACCGCGAGAGACTTCTCCGGTCGTGGTTTGCGAGGAACCAGAAACCATGAACACCATCTCACGCCGCCAATTTCTCGCCGCGTCCGCCGTCGGGCTTTGGAGCCTGCGCAGCCTCGGTGAACCGCCGGCCGCCATGAATTTCGGAGCCGATGCAGCTTCGCTGCTGGCCGAGTGGTGCGATGGATTGGTGAAATTGCAGTTGCCCGAAGGCGCGTTCCGTTGTCCGGCGTGCGGCATCATCCACGGACGTTGTGCCGAAGCGGGCTACCCGCTGTTGCGCATGGCGTCGGAGACTTTCGACACCCACTACCTGGACGCGGCGATCAAAGTGCGCCGCTGGTCAAGCCAGATGGACGGCGGCGACGGCTCCTGGCAGGCCGATTCCAGTGCGACGCCGGCGGTGAAAAGCGACACCGTGTTTGGGGTCATCGCGCTGGCCGAGGCGCTCTCTTATCACGGCAAACTCCTCGTTCCCGTGACGCGCTCCGCATGGGCCGACCGGCTCCGCAAGGCCATCGAGTTTGTCTTTCGGGACTTCCACTGGAAGAATTACGCCAACATCAATTACCTTGTCACCGCCAGCTATGCGTTCGCGTTGTGCGGCCGGTTGCTCCAGGAACCGCGCTACACCGAGCGCGGACGCGAGTTCGCCCGCAAATCGCTGGAGTTCCTCACGAAACCAAGCCGCCTGCTCCACGGCGAGGGCACACCGTGGGAACAACGCAGCCCCAAAGGCTGTTTCCCGATTGACCTCGGCTACAACGTCGGACAATCGCTGCCGGCCCTCGTCCAATACGGCCTGCTCACCGGCGACGAGGAAGTGCTCGGCCCGGTGACCGAGTCGTTGAAGGCGCATCTCGAATTCATGTTGCCCGACGGCGGCTGGGACAACAGTTGGGGCACGCGCAGTTACAACTGGACCTATTGGGGCAGCCGCACGGCCGGCGGTTGCCTGCCGGCGTATGCATTGCTGGCGGCGCGCGAGCCGATGTTTGCGACGGCGGCGGCGCGGCATCTGGCGCTGCTGCGCAAATGCACGAAAGACGGCCTGCTGCACGGCGGGCCGCACTACGTCGCGCATCAGGTTCCGCCGTGCGTTCAACACACGTTCTGCCACGCCAGGGGATTGGCGTCGTTGCTCGATCACCCGCAGTGCCCGCAGAACCTCGGCGCGACCGCACCGTTGCCGCGCGCGGCGGCCAAAGGCATCCGCGCATTTCCCGAAATCAACGCCTGGCTTGCCGCCGCCGGGCCGTGGCGCGCCACGGTGTCCGGCTACGACTGGTTCAACACCAAGCCGAACATGGCGCTCCGACAGGCAACCGGCGGCGCGATCGGGTTTCTCTGGCACGACCGCATCGGTCCCGTGCTCTGCGCCAGTCTCGCCGCATATCTGCCGTGGGAACCGACCAACATGCAGCCGATGAAAGAACCGGATTTCCCGCTCACCGTTCGTCTCGAACGCGCCGTGCAAGCGCGCCGCAACGCCAGCATCGAGGACGGCGAAGCCGAAATCACCGCCGCGGAGGAAGGCGGCGCGCTGGTGTTCCGCGTGAAGATGAAGCTGTTGCCCGGCGAGATGACCTACCGGATCACACCGGAAAACGTGACCATCGAATCGAAATGCCCCGGCGCCTGGATGATCGTGCCGGTCATCGCAACGGCCACGGACAAAATCCGCTTCGAGACCAAGAACCAATCGTTCGAGGAACGCCGCATCTTCAACCCCGTGCCCGGCTTCGAGGCCGACCCGTGGATCGTCATGCCGGATGCCGAAGGACGGTGTTCCGTGACGATTTCCCCCCGCAACTAAACAGGAGCAACCATGACTGCCATCCTCCTCGCCGCCGCGTTGTTCGCCGCCCAGAAAGATTATCCCATCCAGCCGGTGCCGTTCACCGACGTCCACGTCGCCGACAGCTTCTGGACGCCGCGCCTCGAAACAAACCGGCAGACCACCGTCTGGTACGATTTCAAACGCTGCGAGGAAACCGGCCGCATTGACAACTTCGCCAAGGCCGGCGGCCTGATGAAAGGCGAGTTCAAAGGCATCCCGTTCGACGACTCCGACGTCTTCAAGGTCATCGAAGGCGCCGCCTACTCGCTCGCACTCGCGCCCGATGGAAAACTCGACAACTATCTTGACGACCTCATCGCCAAGATCGCCGCCGCGCAGGAACCCGACGGCTACCTCTACACCGCGCGTCGGCTGTTCCCGCCGGAGAAGATGCCGAAGTTGGCCGGTCCGCAACGCTGGTCGAACCTCGGCTCCAGCCACGAGCTTTACAACGTCGGCCACCTCTACGAAGCCGCCGTCGCCCACTACCAAGCCACTGGCAAGAAAACATTGCTCAACGTCGCCACCAAGAATGCCGACATGCTCGGCAAGACCTTCGGCCCCGGAAAAATCCAGGAGCCGCCCGGCCATCAAGAGATCGAGATTGGCTTGTGCAAGCTTTACCGCGCCACCGGCCAGCAGAAATATCTCGACCTCGCCCGTTATTTCGTCGAACTCCGAGGCCGCGCCGACACCCACAAACTGCGCGGCCCCGGCCAGCAGGACCACAAACCCATTTACGAACAGGACGAAGCCGTCGGCCACGCCGTCCGCGCGGTGTACTACTACGCCGGCGTTGCCGATGTCGCCGCGCTCACCGGCGACGCGAAGCTCGTCGCGGCGATTGACCGGCTCTGGGAAAATGTCGTCGGCAAGAAGCTTTACCTCACCGGTGGCATCGGCGCGACGCGGCACGGCGAGGCGTTCGGCGCGAACTACGAACTGCCCAACAAGACCGCCTACAACGAGACCTGCGCCGCCATCGCCAACGCGCTCTGGAACCACCGGATGTTCCTGTTGCACGGCGACGCCAAATACCTCGACGTCCTCGAACGCACCATCTACAACGGGTTCCTCAGCGGCGTTGCGCTCACCGGCGACGAGTTTTTTTACCCGAACCCGCTTGAGAGCGATGCGCGTTACAAACGCAGTCCGTGGTTCGGCTGCGCGTGTTGTCCCGTCAACGTCGTACGCTTCATCCCGTCCATCCCCGGCTACATCTACGCCACGCATGGCAACAACCTCTATGTGAATCTGTTCATCGCCGGCAACGCCAAGGTGGCGGTCGGCAGGGCTGCCGTCGAGTTGCGCCAGCAAACGCGTTACCCGTGGACCGGCAAAGTCACCCTCACCGTCACGCCGGAGAAAAGAGATGTCTTCACGCTCCACATCCGCATTCCCGGTTGGGCGCGCAACGAGCCGGTGCCGAGCGACCTTTATCGGTACGAGGATGGTTTAGCCCATTTGTTTCACCGTACGAAAGGTTGTGATGGTTTTTCGATTTGATTGAGGCTCTGAACCCTCTGCCCAAGAGTCATCAGCAGTTTCAAAGGACGACGGCCTCTGCGGAGGCCGCGTCGGGCGGG
>VHCW01000005.1 GCA_016871575.1 Verrucomicrobiota bacterium | reverse complement strand
TGCAAGCTCGGCGTGCCGACGAGGAACAAGCGTCGCACCGACGGATGTTCCGCCCGCAGATACTCCATCGTCGCTTGGGCTGAAGTGTAGATCTGCGACGCGTCCGCCTTGATGCTCATCCGTTGCAGCGAAATCACGTAGTCCGCCACGCTCTTGGAGCAGTTGTTCGTGAGAAACGAGTGTGTGACGCCCAATTCCGTGAACAGTGCCAGCGTCGAGTTGGTGAAATCGAACAGCGTCTTGCCGCGATACGTGGTGCCGTCCATGTCCAGCGCCACATGCCGGACCCGGCGGAGACGTTCGCGCAAAGCACTTGGCAGGCTCATGATGGAGTCGCATCCTTACGGGACTCTCGCGCCAAGGTCAATGCTTGTTACCGGTTCGTTGCTTTCTTGCCTTGTTTCGGCGCGGGAGTGGAGCGTGGTCGGACTTCGACTAGTTTCTTGAACGCTTCGCGGCGCTGGTTGATGGCGACGGATTGGTCGGCGCATTTCCGGCGCAAGGCGGCGATGAGGTCGCGGACCTTGATGAGGCCATCCAAATCGCGCACGCCGCCAGCGGCTTCGGCTCACCATCAATCACCTCCGGCCTCGCGCCGCTGATCTTCTCAACGTAGTCAGCGAGTGTCACCGCCGCATCCCGCGTGCGGGGCGGCGCGTCCTTGAAAACAATAATCGGCGCGGGTGCAATGCCGGGGGCGACGAGAACAAGTTCGGCGGCATGCAGCACGGCCAGCGGCGCCAACAGCAGGGTGGTGAGAGCGAGTAATCCTCGTTTCATGGTGACGAGATGGATAGCGCAACGAGTGGAATCGTAAAAGTTATTTTGCAGGCACACACGTGAAGTCATCCAGCGAGATGGCGACGGCGCGCCCGAAGTTGCCCCAGCCGTTGAGTTGCACGTAGAGCTTCCATTGGCCGTCACAAGGCGGGACGTGCGTGAAACGATACGTGTTCCATTCGCCGTTTTTCTCCAACACCTGATCCACGGGGCCGTACCAAGTGCGGGAATCCTTGTGGAAGATGCCGTAGTTGACGATGGGAGCCGGGGCATCGGACGCGAAGTTGTCCCAACGCATCCGGCAACTGACTTCGTAGCGCACACCGCGCCGGTGCCTTCGAGGCAGATCATGCCCGCGCCCATGCCGCCCATTGGGAACGCAATACGATTGAGCCGTTCGCCGGTGTGCTCGGTGTTGTATCGGCGTTTCTCATTGGCAGCGGCAACCGTGTTGCTCGCCGGAAGCGCCGCGCCGAAGGCGATTGCGGCGGAAAGTTTCAGCGCCTCGCGGCGGGAGATGCGGGTCTTCATGGCTGGAGTTGCAGCAGAATCCAGCGTCGCGTCAAAGTTCTCTCACCGCGCAGGGTGCACACAGTTCAAGCCTTTGGGCAAAGAGCCGCCGGGACGGCGGCTGCTACACCTGTTGTTGGTGTAGTGGCGTCCGTCCCGGACGCCCTCGTTTTTCCAGTGGCGCAAGCGTCCCTGCTTGCGCAGCCGAAGGCTTCTTTCTTTCCGAAGACAACGCCCCGACAACGGATATCGGGGCTGTTGGCACAAGCAGGGACGCTTGCGCCACCCGGAACTTGCGGTGAAAACGAGCCGGTTTTCCCTGTTCAGGGCGCTCGCAATTCGACGCACACCACGTCGCCGGCAGCGTTCCGGGCATAGATCCGGCCGTTGGCGAGGACGGGGGCGGTCCAGCATTTGCCCGTGAGAATCATCGCGCGAGCGAGCGGCTTGAAACCGGCGGGCGACGCCTCGATGATGCTCAGTTCGCCCTTGTCGAGCAGGATCAGTTTGCCGTCGGCAGCCATGAGCGCGCCGGAGCCGAAGCCCGGCTCGGACCATTTCACCGTGCCCGTGGCCAGTTCGAGGCAGGTCAACTCGGTCGGCCGGTGCGTGGTGCCGTTGATGCCGTAAAGATGGCCGTCGAGCAGCACGCACGGGTTGAAGTAGTTTCTCATCGCCTTGGGCAACTTCCAGACGAGTTCCGGCTGGCCGTCGCGCAACTGGATCAACGCGCAACCGGTGCTCGTCGAGACGAAAAATCTCTCGCCGTCGAAAACCGGGTCGGCAGCGTTGACCGCGCGGCTGGTCAGCCATGCGTGACGCCACAACTCGCGGCCCGTCTTGAGTTCCACCGCGACCACCGATTCGGCGCTGAGGACGACGACGGCGTGTTTGTCTCCCGCATGGAACGGCACGGGCGTGGAATACCCGCACGCGTTTGTGCCGGTGCTCCAGAGGACCTTGCCCGTGTGCTTGTCGAGCGCCGCGCCGGCGCTGCCGACGTTCAACACCAACCGGTCGCCCTCAATGAACGGCGACCCGGCGAGGTCCCATTCGGGCAGTTTCAGGTTCAATTCCTCGGCGATGTTCTTCGACCACGCGACCGCGCCGGAAGCTGCGTTGAGCCGGAACAGATGGCCTTTCTTGCTGATGGTATAGACGCTCTCGCCGTCCACCGTGGGCGTGGCCAGCGTGCCGCCCTCGTAGAACCGAGGGGCAAGCGGACAGGCGTAGGAATGTTTCCAGAGCACGCGACCGCTGGCCGCGTCGAAACACCACACGCTGTCCATACCGTTGGTGTTGCCCATCGTGAACACGCGTCCGCGGCTCACAGTGAACGACGAGAACCCTGTGCCGACCGACGCGCGCCAGAGAATCTTCGGGCCGTCTGCCGGCCACGGCGCGAACCAGCCGCGCTCCTCGGAGATGCCGTTCAGGTCCGGCCCGCGCCAACGCGGCCAGTCGCCGGCGCGGAGCGCAAACACCGGCGCCAGCAGCAGGGCGATGAGGATGACGAATCGCAGTTTCATGGCTGGAGTTCTAGCCTCAGTTCGATGCGGCGACAAGGAGTTCCGGCATTGTTCCGGCCTCAAGGCGCGGCACGATAGAACTGACGCGGGACAGCGAGAGCGTTGGAATGCAGGAGTTGGCCGGCACCGGTGCCATCGGGCACGACGGCTCGCAACGTGGACCAGTTCACGAGGTTGGTGGAGGTCTGAATCTGATACGGATAACCGGGTTCGGCCCCGGCGAGATTCAATTGCAAGTCGCTGCCGTTGATGTTCAGTGTCAGGCGCGGCAACGCGGGCAACAGGCGCATGACTTCGTCGTCAATCGTGCCGCGTTTATAGAACGAGACGCCTTCGGGATAGGTGACAGAGTTGGTCGGTTGGCCGGTGAGAGCTTCCATCAGTATCCACGACACGGGATTGGTGCCTTCATCTGACTGCACAAGGACGTTGGCGAAAAGAAGGTTGGCGCAGTCGCCGATAATTTCAAACTGACCTTCGCCCAGCGGGAGCGCTTCACGCATCGCGCCGGCGCTGTAGAGCGCGAAATTGGTGACGTTGCTCAACAACAGCATGGAAGATTCGCCCTCGCGCTTATAGCCGAGCCAGCGGATGTTGGCGGCACCGGTGATTTCGGCGTCGTAACGGCGCTGGTCGCTCAGGCCGCCTTCGAGGTTGAACCCGTAGAGCCAAAGCGGTTGCGTGGTGCCGGTGATGCGCAGCGACCGGTTCTGATCGCCCGATGGATAGTTGTCCTTCACAAGCTCCCGCCCCATGCCTTCTGGGAAAAAGAAGTGCCGGCCGCCGGCATTGCCGCTGTAACGCACGCAAGTAAAGAAGTTCGAATTGATGGGAGGATTGTGGTCGTAGGGCCAGTCGGCGCGCAGATTGAACGTCTCGGAAGCGCGCCCGGCCCGCCAATGGAGAAAAGTGAACGGATGGCGAAACGGAGTGATGTCGGTCGTAACCGCAAGATTTCCCACGTAAGTGGAGCCGCTGGCGTTGTCCTCGCTCTGCACGATGTCGGTCGCGGCGGTGGGACGCCACGTCGAGTGTGTGCGCAACTCACTCACGTAATCTTTCGCCGCGCCGAACAGGACGGTGTTCGAGCGCAAGACGAGCGTGCCCGTCAACAGAAACGCGCCGGACGATGTGCCCAGCGTGTTGAACTTCGGGATCATCACGCGCCCGTGCCCGGCAGCGCTGGCGTCGTCAATCGCCAGTTGAATGGCGGCGGTGTCATCGAGCGCGTCGCCGGGGACAGCGTTGTAGGGCGGGTCGGTCACGACGATGGTGGGCGGACTGCCAACGCCTTCGTACACCGGCATGCCGTGCACGGGCAGGTGTTGCAGGAACAGATCATCCGGCGGCGGGCCGCTGTTGGGTGTCGCTTGTTTTACGCGCTCGGCGGTCGTGTTGATGACGCCGTCAATCATGCTGCGCGTGGTGAATGTCCGCGTGCCGCTGGTGGTGCGCTGGTCAGTGTAGGAATACTCGTCAATCCGGCTCCACGTGCCTGCGCCGGTCAACGCCGTCAGCGAAGCGCTCTTCACGAGATTGGTCGCGCCGGTGACATACACGTTCCGGATGTAAAGGTTCTTGCCGCCGGGATTGTTGATCACACCATTGGTGTTGGGAACACCGGTCATCTGGAAAGTTCCGTCCAACAACGTCATGGTGTTCCAAGCGGTGTAGGTGGGCGAGGATGAGTTCTTGACTGTGATCGCCGGCGCATCGGCTTTCGTGATCTCGAATCCTGCCATGACCATCGGCACGAAATCATCATGGTCAATGGCGGCAATTGTCTGGCCAATCAACCGCGCGCCGAGAATCGTCGAGCCGGCGCAAGCGCTGCCCGCGGCGGTTCCGGTACGAATGCCGTAGCGGCCGCCGTTGACCTCGATGTTGACCGCGCCCCAGTTGCGTCCCGGCAAACCGTAGAACCCGGCGAACGCGTTAGTCGCATTCACGCGGACGTTGGCGATGAGCGAGCCTTGCGCCGACGGGAACACCACGCCGATTGCCCCCGCGTGGCCGTTGCAATCGAAGTCGAGATAGCGCAGTTCCCAATTGAACAAATAGGAGGAGTCCACCTGATAACCGGTCGGTGCGCCCAGAATGTTCGTGTCCGGTGGGTCCACTGCCGGCTGGTTCGGATACTGCGTGGATTGATACAACCGAAACATCAACAGCGGGCGCACGTTGTTCGTGTCGCCGAAATTGCCAACGGGCGTGTCCGCCAGCTTGATGACCGGGCGCGCGCCGAGACGGGAGCCTTGGAGGATGAATGCCTTCGACTGGCACGGATTCGCACCGAGCTTGACGCTGCCATCGGTATTCGTTCCGCTGGCAACATGAAAATCACGGCAACGCAACGAGTCCGAGATGACGTAGGTGCCGGACGGAAACAACGCGACGAGATTGTTCGAGTACGCGTCATTCACCGCCGCTTGCAACCCGGCCAGCGAATCGCCCGTGCCGTTGTTCGTGACGCCGGAGTAATAAGTCACCACGAGGTAACCAAGCTTGTAGCGCGGATCATCCTTCGCCGCTTGGGGAATGTCCGCCAGACAGTAGCCGACCCAGCTAATCAGCAACGCCGTCAAAAAACTGTGCTTCACTTCTTCGCTTTCTTGCCTTTCTGCGGCGCGGGAACGGAGCGCGGTTGGACTTCGACGAGTTTCCTGAACGCTTCGCGGCGCTGGTTGATCGCCACGGATTGAGCCGCGGTCTTCTGCCGCAGTTCGGCGAGAATGGCAGCGTGCTCCGGATGATTGGCGAGGTTGGTGCGCTCGCCGGGGTCGGTTTCGAGGTCGAACAGCATCTCGAACTCCGGCGGGCGACCGGCGAAGTCAACGTGCTGTTCTTTGAAGTTCATGATGCCGTCGTACATGCGGATGTATTTCCATTTCTTCGTGCGGATGCCTTCTTGGAAGGGATTGTCGCGCATGGTGAAAAGGCTTTCCAAAAACAACTCGTCGCGCCACGGCGCATCCTTGCCCTCGACCAACGGGCGCAGGCTCCGGCCTTCCATGAACTCCAGCGGCTTGGCGCCGGCGTAATCGAGAATCGTGCGCGTGTAGTCGAGACTGGAAACAAGATGATCGAGTTGCCGGCCGCGAAGGTTGGCGGGCAGACGCGGGTCGTGGATGATGCAGGGAAACTTGGCCGACAAGTCGAGGAGCAGTTCTTTGCCGCCCATGCCGTATTCGCCCATGATGAGGCCGTGATCGCTCGCGTAGAGGATGACGGTGTTCTTCGCAAGGCCGCGCCGTTCGAGATCGGCGAGGAGTTTGCCGATGACGTGATCCAGCCCGGTGATGGTCTGGTAATAGCGTACGTGGTGTTCGAGGCAGGTGGCGCGGTCATAGTTATAGATGTAGGTCTGGTTCCGACGGCCTTTGTCCTGGTCCATGATGAACTTCGGGATGAACCGATACGGATCGGTGCACGTATCAGCGGGAATCTGGATGCCGATGTCGCGATAAAGCGTGTCGTAGAACGGGCTGCCTTTGAGCTTGGGGTTCTCGTTGGCCGGACGCTTCATCTGATGCCATTCGGGATAATCGGGGTACATCGAGGTCGTCTGCGAACCGTGCGGCACGTTGAAACTGACGGAGAGACAGAACGGTTTGTCGCCGGGCCGGTCGTCGAGGAACTTTGTCATCGCCTCGCCCATGATGAAGGTGATGATGTCTTCCTTCGCGTGGTGATAGGGTTTGGTGCTGGGCGTATCGAAGTCCTTGGGAAGGAATTTTGTCCAGCCGTCGTGCGCCCACCAGAAATCGAATTTTTCCGATGCCTTGCCTTTGAAGGTGTAATACTCGACGCCGAACTTGCCAATGAACCCGGTGTGGTAGCCGGCCTTCCGCAGCAAGGCGGGATACGTGCGCGCCCACTGCGCCTCGGTCAGTTCGTAGGACGAACTGAACCCGACACCGTGCACGCGCTCCAGCATTCCGGTGAAGAACGACACCCGGCTCGGCGAACAAACCGGCGAGGCGATGTAGGCGTTGCGAAAGCGGACCGAGTCGCGCATGAGCCGGTCGAGGTTCGGCGTCTTGACGAACGGATGCCCCATCGCGCCGAGCGTGTTGTCGCGCTGGTCGTCGGTGAGGAGAAAGATAATGTTCGGTTTGGCCGTCTTCGGTGAGGCCGCAACGGCGGGAAGCGTCGCTCCGGCAACCAGCCAGAACACGGCAAGAGGAAGAAGGATGTGATTCATGATTGGCCGCGGGCGAGAAGGACGGGGACAGTGGCTTTCTGGAGAACCTGTTGCGTGGTGGAGCCGAGAATGAATTCGCGGATGCGCGTGTGGCCGTACGCGCCCATGACGATGAGGTCGGCCTTGGTCTGCAACGTCCAATGCAGGATGGCAACCTCGGCGTCGCCGTGCGCAAGCTGGGCGTGGGCGTTGATCTGGCGCGTCTCGGCTTCTTGCCGTGCTTCGCGCAGGAAGCCGGCGGCAACGTCTTCGCTGGTGTTCTGGCAGGCGGTGAGCAGTGTTGTTTCACAGCCAAGCCGCTGGGCAAGTTCCAAGCCGTCCTGTAATGCCCGTCGGGCGCCGCTGCTGCCGTCGTACGCGATGAGGATGCGCTGGATGGGGCGAAAAGAATCCGGCGTGACCAACGCGGGTTTGAGCGAGGCGCGGAGGATGCGTTCGACGCCGGAGCCGAGCATGCCGTGGCTCCACTGGGCGTGTTCGCCGTGCTGGCCGAGGACCACGATGTCGGCGCGTTGCTCATGGCGCAGCATGGTGGAGACAAGGCTTCCGGTATCGTGGATGAGTTCGCAGGGGATGTTGTGCTGCTGGCATTTTTTCTGGACGGCGGTGTGGATGGCGTCGGCTTTTTCGCGCTGGATATTCTCCAATTGCGGCACGAGGGCGGCATAGGGCTGCGCGCCGACGGCCCCGGCGAGGTCGGCAAGCCAAGGGCCTTCCAGCAGGCGAATGTCCGTGATATAGAGCGCCACCATCCCGGCGGAAAACTTTTCGGCCAGCCAGATCGAGTACTCGGCGGCCACGTCAGCCGCCGGAGAACCATCCGTGCAGAGTAGGATGCGTTTGTACATGTGTGCCTCCTTTGTCTGTTACAAGATAACCGACAACCGTCTGTTGGCCAATGGGGATGTCATTGTTTTGCATCTTTCTTCGTGGTGCAACGCCACGCGCCGGTGGGGTCGCGGATCCAGTTGTCCAAAAAGTACGCGAGACCACGGAATCCTTTGAGGGAGCGCAGTTCGTCGTCGAGTTTGCGCATGCCGGCCTCGGTGCCTTGCTTCTCGCCGGGGGCGCCGCCGATTTTTTCGACGTGTCCTTGAAGGGTGATGACGCCGCGGATGACGCGGATGCGGATTTGGGAAACATCAATCCAGTTGGAGGTGATGAGCTTGCGCACCTGGATGGTCATCTGTCGGTCGTCGGCCATGAGCAGAGGGTAATGTGGGGATTGCGCGTTGACAAGCACGGGGTTTGGTAGTAAGGAAACGCCCGCGTGCGCTAAGGGCGCTTAGCTCAGTTGGCCAGAGCACCTCGTTTACACCGAGGGGGTCAAAGGTTCGAGTCCTTTAGCGCCCACCACGAGTCCTTTTACTGGCGCGGGGGCGTAGCTCAATTGGTTCAGAGCGCTGCCCTGTCACGGCAGAGGTTGCGGGTTCGAGCCCCGTCGCTCCCGCCAGTTTTATCGGAATGCCCTCCTGCGCCAACCCTCGTCGAACTGCGACTTGTGACGACGCGTTACTCGACGAAAAGAGAGTTGCCGTCTTCCGTCCACTTGTCCTGCGGGAACTTTTTGTTTCGATCCACGATCACATTGCCCTTTTCGTTGACGCTGATCCCGTGGCGAATCAAGCCTGTTGCGGCAGGACCAACGACCACTGTTCCATCAGGGTCAAACACGGCATCATGGCTGCCGCAAATGATCCGCTTGGAATTGTTCGGATCCACGCGAAGCGCGTGGCCCATGTGCGGACATTTGGTGCTGGCGGCGAAGAGCTGGTTTTGGTGGCGGATGACGAAGAAATCGTCCCCGGTGAATTCCTCCAGAATCCCGTCCTTGGAAAACTTCTCCAGTGGTCCAATGTCAACGGGTGCCAGCTTCTTCTGGGGCTTCTCGGCGGCTTTCGCGACAGCGGCAAGAACGCATCCGGAACCGACGGCAATAAACTCCCGGCGGTTCAGCTTCCGGCAATCATGGCGTTGAGGACATTCGGGGGAGGAACTGTTGTGATTGGGCGGCATGGAGCCACTATGGTGAAATGAATTTGGCCTGTCAACCTTGTTGCGCCTGGCTGTTCAGCGCGCCGCCAATGGCCGGCGGTCAATTTTCAGCAAACCACTTGCTGTTTCTCCATCGCGCGCATCTCCCGGTAGAACGGGCTTTGGTTCAGCAGTTTTTTGAACCGCGCCAGAGCCTCCTTTTTTCCTTCCATTCCCGACGGCCAAGCCAGGTCGAAGAGCCGGACGGCAAGGCCTTCATGCCCGGCGTAAGTCAGGTTCAACATCGCATCCAACAAATCCACGGGCGCCCCCCACTTGGCTGGATTGGCTTTCTCGGCCTCATACCGCGCCTGGATTTCCCGATCTCAACGATGTGGTACCAGAAGCAACAGTGCGCTCCCATCGTGAACTCTTGCACCACGAGATTGGGCGCATACCCGGTGATGTTCAATCCCATCGGCAACGGAGATTCCTGACTCGATTCCCCTCCTCACAAATGGTGAAACACCCAAAAAACAATTGGCAACCGCTGTCGCCGCAGCGCCCCGCCTGAAACTACAGCGCGCGGTGTTGTTGGCGGTCCTGAGCGCCGAGCTTGTGCAGCGCGTAGGCGTAGGCGCCGATGGCGACCGCCTCGCTGGTGCCGAGCCGCGAGAGGCCGACTCCCGTGCGGTGCATCGGATCATAGACGACCTTGCGCGTCGAGCCGGGCACGGGGATTTCCTTCTTCTCGCCTTTCAGAAAAACATCGAGTTGCGCAGGGTCTTCGAGGTTGAACGCACGCTGCGTGAGCCGGCGGAGCGTGCCGCCGTCCGGGGTGCGATACAGGCTGTTCATTTCGTCAATGATCGCCGGCAAAAACAACGGCCATGCGCCGGAAATGCCGCCGCCGATCACGGCGAGTCCGTCCACCAGCGTGAGCGCCTGCGCCATCGCGTCGCCGACGACTTCGCCAAGCCGGCGGAACGCTTCCTTTGCCGCCGCTTGGTTGCCGGGGGCGTTGCCCATGCCGATGTCGAAAATGACTTTCGGTTCCGGGACTTCATCGAGCGGGAGGCCCGTCTCCGCCGCGTACGCGCGGCGCACGGCCCGGATGCTGGCGCCTTCCTCCGCGTTGGTGTCGGGCTGGAGCTTGTTCCGCAACAGCCAGATTTCGCCCGCGCAGATGTTGTCGCCGCCGAGCAGTTCGCCGTCGCTGACGATGCCGGCGCCGAAGCCGGTGCCGAGCGTGACGCCGAACAGGTTCTTGAACCGTTTCGGGCTGCCGGCTTGTTCGAGCAGGCTGTTGACGTGCGGCAGGAACCCGGCAATGGCTTCGCCATAGACGAAGAGATCGCCGTCGTTGTTGAGGAACACGGGGATTTGAAATCTCTCTTCCAGCATCGCGGTCAGGGCGACGTCGCGCAGCGCGGGAAGATTGTTGGGGGCGATGACAATGCCGTGCGCATAATCGGTCGGACCGGGAAACGCAAAACTGATGGCCACGGGCGGCGCGGGCAAGGATTGGCGGACGCGCTCAAAGCCGTTCACGAGGCTCGCAAGGCAACGATCGAGATGGTCGGCGTGGGAGGGGACGGAGAACGGTTGAATGGCCGGTTGATTGCCGCGGACGGCGGAGAACTTGAAATTGGTGCCGCCCGCGTCGAGTGTCATGACGATGCGTGGATCGTTTTCGTATTTCATCTGCTGGATGTAGATACACGAAGCCGCCGTCGAGGGCAAGAGAGCTGCGTCTTTTCAACCTTGAATCCCGATTTTTTTCTGGTTTACTGGCGGCCATGAACAAGCACACTTGGAACTTCTTCCGCGCCGGTGGTTTCGACCAAGTCAAACTGGAAACTGCCGCCGACCTCGCCAGCCTCGATCAACTCGACCAGAAACTCTGGGTCGCCCTCGCCTGCCCGACGAGCGGGCTGGAATTCAACGCGAAGACACTTGCGCTGATTGACGCCGACAAGGATGGCCGCATCCGCGTCCCCGAAATTCTCGCCGCGACGAAATGGGCGCTTGGCTGCCTCAAGGGTTCCGACACGTTGTTTGCCGGCCGCGATTCGTTGCCGTTGGCGGCCATCAGCGACCCGCAGATCCTGGCCTCCGCCAAACAAATCCTCGCCAACCTCGGCACGCCCAATGCCGACAGCATCAGCATCGAGGACGTTGCCGACACCACAAAGATTTTCGCCCAAACCCGTTTCAACGGCGACGGCATCATTCCCGTCGAGGCCGCCGAGGACGACGCGACAAAGGCTGTCATCAATGACATCATCGCCTGCCTCGGCGCCGAGACCGACCGCAGCGGCAAACCCGGCATCAACCAGGCGAAGGCAGACCAGTTCTTCGCCGACCTGCAGGCGTTCGCTGACTGGTCCAACAAGGCGGTTCTTCCTTTCGGTGACAACACTCCCGCCGCCGCGGCCGCCGTTCGCGCTGTCAGGGCCAAAGTGGACGACTATTTTGCCCGTTGCCGGCTGGCCGCGTTTGACGCCCGCGCGTTGGGCGCCCTCAACCGTCAAGAAAGCGAATACCTCGCGCTCGCCGCGAAGGACATGACCATCACCGCCGCCGAAGTGGCCGGCTTCCCGCTGGCCAAGATCGAAGCCGGCAGACCGTTGCCGCTCAAGGACGGCGTCAACCCCGCCTGGGCCGACGCCCTGCTTGCGCTTATTCCGCTGGCCGGCGGCAAGTCTGTGCTCAGCGAAGCTGATTGGACAGCCCTTGTTGCCAAGATCACGCCGTACGAAGCTTGGATCGCCGGCAAAACCGGCGGCACAGTCGAGAAACTCGGCATCGCCCGCATCAAGGAAATCCTCGCCGGCCCGGCAAAGGAAAACATCGCCGCGCTCATCGCGCGCGACAAGGCGCTCGAAGCGGAGTCCAACGCCATCGCCACGGTGGAAAAACTTGTCCGCTACAACCGCGACCTGGTGAAGTTGCTCCACAACTTTGTGACGTTCCGCGATTTTTACGGGCGCAAGGACAAAGCCGTTTTCCAAGCCGGCACGCTTTACCTCGACCAGCGAAGCTGCGAGCTTTGCATCCGCGTCGAGGACATGGCCAAGCACGGCGTGATGGCGGGCTTGAGCCGCTGCTACCTCGCCTACTGCGATTGCGTCCGCAAACCCACCGGCGAAAAGATGACCATCGCCGCCGCGTTCACCAACGGCGACTCCGACAACCTGATGCCCGGCCGCAACGGCATCTTCTACGACCGGCAAGGACGCGACTGGGACGCCACCATCGTCAAGATCGTGGACAACCCGATCAGCATCCGCCAGGCGTTCCTCGCGCCGTACAAGAAATTCGTCCGCATGATCGAAGAACAGGTCGCCAAACGCGCCGCCGCGGCCGAAGCCGCTTCCGACGCCAAGGTCAGCGCCGCTGCCACGACGGTTGCGACTGCTGACCAAGCCAAGACGCCCGCGACTCCACCCAAAAAGATTGACATCGGCACCGTCGCGGCCATCGGCGTCGCCGTCGGCGGCATCACAGCGGCCCTCGGCGCGCTGTTGCAGACGTTCTTCGGACTGGGCATCTGGATGCCGTTGGGGATCATTGGTTTGGTGCTCGTCATCAGCGGCCCTTCGATGCTCATCGCCGCCCTCAAACTCCGTCAACGCAATCTCGGCCCGTTGCTCGACGCCAACGGCTGGGCCGTGAATGCCAAGGCGAAGATCAACATCCCCTTTGGCGGTTCGCTCACCCGCATTGCCGTGTTGCCGCCGGGCGCGCATCGCGACCTCGCCGACCCGTTTGCCGAAGACAACTCCAGTCGCAATCGCGCGATCCTGTACGGCGTCCTGCTGGCCGCTCTGCTGGTGGGCTGGTACTTCGGCTCGTTCGAGAAGTTGATGCCCGGCGTCCTGCCAAAATCCGGCTGGGTCCAGAAACACAAATAACGCGCTCTGAGCGCAATTCTTGATCGTTGACAACAATCGGCGCGCGGCTTATTGTTTTTGCATATAAAACTTATTCCTATATGCAAAACCACCATGGCAATGCTCGAAGACGCGGGAACAAGGCCAAGCCGAACTATGACGTGCCGAGCCTGCGGATCGGGTTCCAGATTCTCGATATCCTTTCCAACCATCCGCGCGGAAGGGCGCTCACCGAGATTGCAGGCGACCTGAACTGCCCGGTGTCCAGCGCCTTCCGTATCGTGATGGCGCTGGAGGAGTTGGGACTGGTGTGCCGCGACCCGGAGACCAAACAGATCCGGATGACGCAGAAACTCCTGCTCATCGGCCAACGCGCCATCACGGAGACCAACCTGGTCGAGCATGCGCTCGACATCATGCGGGAATTGCGCGATCAGGTTGTGGACACCGTTCTCATCGGGGTGCGGGAAGGAGCCGAGGTCGTTGTTCTGGATCAGGCGATTGGCACGCGGATGTTCTGCTTCGTCTCCAAGCTCGGCTACCACGTGCCGGCGTATTGTTCCGCGCCGGGCAAGGCGATGCTGGCGTTTCTACCGGAGAAGGAGCGCGAGGAGTTGCTTGCGGCCACCAAACTGGTCCGGTTCAACGAGCGGACGATCACCAACAGGGAAGAACTGCGCCGCGAGTTGGCGGCGGTGGCGGAAAAGGGCTATGCGTTCGACAACGCCGAACAATTCGAGGGTGTCTATTGCATCGGCGCGCCGGTGTTCGACCGTGTGGGATACCCGGTGGCTTCCGTCTGGACGACCGGGCTGATGATGGATTTGGACCGCAAACGCATCCCCGAAATCGGCGCCACCGTTCGGGCGCACGCTGATCGAATTTCGGCACGGTTGGGATTCGCCCGCGGAGGAAAACCATGAAACCTGCCCTCGCAATCCTCACTGCCCTGCTACTCGCACCGCTGGCCGTGCTGGCCCTGGATGAGGTCATCATCGAGGCAAAGGATTTCGACGGCGGCAATGTCCGCGTGAGCTTGACAGGGCAACTCTACGCAGACGGGCACTCGTGCATCTGGCACGGCGGCGAGTCGCCGGATCGAGCGGAGTATGTGATCGAGGTTTCCGTCACGGGCGATTACACGTTGTCGGCGTTGTTTGCAGCGGCGCAGTCGCGGCCGGTCGAGATCAGTCTCAATGGGCAGAAGGTGCATACCGGTTTCGCCGGTGTGACGGGCAGTTGGCAGACGAAATCGGCGAAGTGGGAACGGCAATGCACGTTGCGTATCGAGCGCGGCACGCACGCGCTCGCGCTGGAGCGCGAAGGGCCGTTTCCGCACATTTGCGCGTTGCGACTGCAAGTGCCCGACGGCGCGAAACTGAAACGGCTCAGCCCGGAACAGCGCGCCGAGCGGGCACGGCTCATCGAGCAACAGGCCGAGATCAACGCGCAGATGAGGATGTTGGAAAACGTCAACAGCGAGTCTGTGCGGCTGGCCATCGAGGACATGGAACGAAGTTTTCCGGGCCGCTACGACGGAGCGAAACATCGTCAGGCGCTGGCCGAGTTTGAGCGTGGGCGCGAACAACTGTTGCAGTCGCTGGCAAACGGCAAGCCAATAGGAAACGTGTCGGCCAGCAATCTTCTGGCCGGGGTGCGGGCGGCGTTGCTGGCCAATCCGTTGCTCGACTTTGACAAGCTGCTGGTGGTGCGGCGCAGCCCCGCCAACAGCACCGGCTTTGTCCCCGCCAACTATTTGTCGCACGCCAGCATGCTCAACCGGACCAACTGGGTCAACGAGATCGCGCTGCTCACCGACTTGCGCGGCAAACCGCGCCTGCAAACGCTTCACAAGCCGCCGGCGACGCGACTCTTGCGCGATGTCCGGCTCGATTTCGACGCGCAACACGTCATGTTTTCCAGCATTGACGGGAACGGGCGCTGGGCTGTCTTTGAGATTCCCTGCAACGGCGGCGAGGCACGGCAGGTGACGCCGACGAATTATCCGGACTTGGATTTCTTCGACGCCTGTTATCTGCCCGATGGCCGGGTCATCGTGGCCTCGACGGCCAATTACCACGGCGTGCCCTGCCTGAACGGCAACCAGCCGGTCGCAACGCTCTATCTGTTGGATCGCGCGACGGGCAAACTCCGTCAACTGACCTTCGATCAGGACCACAGCAACGACCCGACCATTCTCAACGACGGCCGCGTGCTCTACCAACGCTGGGAATACAGCGACATCCCGCATTACTTCTCGCGTCGGCGTTTCACCATGAACCCGGACGGCACCGGCCAGCTCGCGCTCTACGGCAGCGGTTCGTGGTTCCCGACGGCGTTCCGGTTCGCGCAGCCGGTGCCGGATCATCCGACGTTGTTGGTCGGCGTCATCAGCGGCCACCACGACCACGGCGATTGCGGTCGGCTGGCATTGCTCGATCCGGGACTGGCCACCGGCTATCCGTTCCGCTA
This sequence comes from Verrucomicrobiota bacterium, assembly GCA_016871575.1. Taxonomy (GTDB): domain Bacteria; phylum Verrucomicrobiota; class Verrucomicrobiia; order Palsa-1439; family Palsa-1439; genus CAIKAP01. The sequence goes on along the minus strand of VHCW01000005.1, from coordinate 80,827 downwards.
CCGGCCCGCGTCGAAAGAGTGGGGCGTCGAAGGCAAACACGTCGCGCTGACGCCGGACATTCTGCCGGCGGAGAAGAGCGGGTTTGTGCAGTTGGTGCCGGGCCGCGGCAAGCCGGTGCCGGGCACGGTCTGCGATAACATCGTCAAGGGCGTCTATCTGAAGGAGCGGCCGGAGTTGATGACGCATCCGCACCCGCTCAGCAGTAAATACTTTCTCGTCGCGATGAAACCGTCGGAGCGCAGCCTCTGGGGCATCTACTTGGTGGACGTGTTTGACAACATGACGTTGATCGCCGAGGTCGTGGGTTCGGCGCTGTTCGAGCCGGTCCTGTTGCAGCCGCGGAAACGTCCGCAGGTGATCCCCGACCGTGTTGATCTCAGCAAGAAGACCGCCACGGTCCACGTCGGCGATGTCTATGCGGGGCCGGGCTTGAAGGGCGTGCCGCGCGGCACGGTGAAATCGCTGCGCGTGTTCGCGTACCATTTCGGCTATCTCGGCAAGGCGAGCTTCGAGATCATCGGCACGCAGGCCGGGTGGGACGTGAAACGCGTCCTCGGCACCACGAAGGTTGAAGCCGACGGCTCCGCCGAGTTCATCATCCCGGCAAACACGCCAATCTCGATCCAACCGCTCGACAGCGAAGGCCGCGCGGTGCAACTGATGCGAAGCTGGCTCGTCGGCATGCCCGGCGAACGCGTCTCCTGCGCCGGTTGCCATGAGAACCGCGCCGAGACGTTGCCGGCGAAACGCACGCTCGCCAGCCAGCGCGCGCCGCAGCCGTTGACTCCGTGGCTCGGCCCGGCGCGGCCATTCGATTTTGCGAACGAGGTGTATCCGGTTCTGCAGAAACACTGCATCGGTTGCCACAACGAGAAACCCATCGTCGGCCCGCGCAGCAAACCGTCGTTCGCCCAGCCCGGTGTCGCATACGACACGTTGCACCCGTACATCCACCGTCCGGGACCCGAGGCCGACATGGCGATGCTCAACCCGATGGAGTATCACGCCTCGACCAGCCCGTTGATTCAAATGTTGGAGAAAGGCCACCACGGCGTCCGCCTCAACAACCTCCCGCGCGAGTCCCGCGAACGTCTCTATTGCTGGATTGACCTCAACGTCCCGCGGCGCGGTTCATTTGAACTGCCGGCGGACAAACAGCACGTCGCCCAGCGCCGGTGCGAACTGAATAGGGCATTCGCCGACGTTGCTGTTGATCCCGAACAGGAATTCGCTGACGCCCGCAGGAACACGCCGGTCACCTTCGAACCGCCACCAAAGCAACCAGACGAACAGCTCGACGCACTCCGCGTAAACGGTTTTCCATTCGCCGCCGCCGCCGGCGAAGTGAAAACCGTGGACATCGGTCGCGGCGTCAAGCTCGTCTTGCGCTGGATTCCCGCCGGCGAATTCGTGATGGGCAGCCGCGACGGCGCGCCCGACGAACGACCGCGCTCCGTGGTCCGCATCGCGCAACCGTTCTGGATGGCCGAGACAGAGACCAGCAATGCGCAGTACGCGCTGTTCGATCCCGAACACGACACGCGTTACCTCGACATGCACTACATGAACCGCGTGACGCCCGGCTACATCGCCAACCATCCCGACCAGTCCGTCGCGCGCACCTCGTGGCAGGAAGCGACGCGGTTCTGCGAGTGGCTGAGCAGCAAGACCGGCTTCACCGCCAAGTTGCCCACCGAGGCTCAATGGGAATACGCCGCCCGCGCCGGCACCGACACGCAGTTCTTTTATGGGACGCTCGACGCCGACTTCAGCCGGTTCGCCAATCTCGCCGACCAATCGTTGCGCTGGTTCAAGATGGGCTACCCCGGCCCCGGCAATTTGCAGACGCGCGCGCCGTATCCCGCCGACAACAATTTCCCGCTCCGCGACGAACGGTTCCGCGACAAGTATCACGTTGTGGACTACGTCGGTCAAACGGAACCGAACCCGTGGGGCTTGAAAGATATGATCGGCAACGTCAGTGAATGGACACGCTCCGCTTACCGGCCGTATCCGTATCGCGACGACGACAGCTTCGCCGGACGTAAAGTCGCCCGCGGCGGCTCGTGGGCCGACCGTCCCGCCGACGCCGGCTCGTCCGTCCGCCGCGCCTACGAACCGTGGCAGAAAATCTATAACATCGGCTTCCGCGTCATCATCGTTCCCGACCGAGTTCACGTCGCAACAAGCGACAACGACAAATGAAACCCGCCCTCACACTCCTCACCGCGCTGTTGCTTGCGCCGTTGGCCGCGCTGTCTGCGCAGACGAAAGCGCCGGCCAAACCCTCTGACGTCTCCAAGACAACCCTGTCGAATCAACCCGCATCGCCTCCGGCGAAACAGATCTCCACCACACCAACGCCGAGAATGGACAATCCGGGATGGATGAGAATAGTCGAACGTGATGCTGCCGCTGCAAAGCGAGGAGGGTGGGATCTTGTCCTGATTGGAGACTCGATCACAGCTGGCTGGCGAGCGGGAGCACCGAGCGAGATTTGGGCGAAATACTTTTCAGCCTACCGGACCCTGAATCTGGGCATCTCCGCTGACAAAACGGAGAACGTGCTGTGGCGGCTCGGTTTCCCCGGAACGCTCGGCGGCTACAAGCCCAAATTGTTCGTTCTGATGATCGGCACCAACAACACAGGGCATCGTTATGGCACCGAAACCGCGGACGATACGGCGCAGGGCATTCGCGCGACCCTCGACAGGCTGGCGGCCAAGGCCCCCGAGGCCAAAATTCTACTGCTCGCGATTTTCCCCCGGGGCGAAGAAATCAAACGCAAGCGCAACGACGAGGTGAACCAGAAGATTGAGAAGTTTGCCGACAACAAGCGGGTGTTTTGGCTCAACCTCAATGACCACTTTCTCCAGTCCGACGGCACACTCTCAAAGCAGCTTTTCAAAGACGAGAAGCCCTACCCCATCCACCTCACCGCAGAGGGATATGAGGCATGGGCGCAGGCCATGCAGCAGAAAATCAAGGAACTGACAAAGTAATGAACCGTGGCAAAAAGTGTAAAACGTCGGCTTTCGTGTTATTATCGAGCCGACGCCTCTAACACAAGTTAGGAGTCAATAATGAGCACGCAATTTATCGTTGTTATCTCGGCGCTTTGCGCCTTCGCCAGCTTTGCGTTCGCCGAGCAGCCGAGGTCGCTCACGTTCCCCGCGCAACAAGCGAAGTTCGTGCGGTTCGTCATTCAAGCCAGCAGTTCGAGCCAGCCGTGCATTGATGAATTGGAAGTGTTCGCTGCTGACGGCAGCCGCAACCTCGCGCTCGCCAAGGACGGCGCGAAAGCCACCGCGTCGTCGTGCTTGCCGGGGCACGCGATTCACCAGATCGCGCACCTCAACGACGGGCTGTACGGCAACGCCCACAGTTGGATCGCCGCCTCCAAAGGCGAAGAGTGGGCGCAAATCGAATTGCCGGCGCCCGTGTCGGTCTCGAAGGTTGTTTTCTCGCGCGACCGCGAAGGGCATTACAAGGACCGGATGCCGGTCTCGTTCGAGGTGCGTCTTTCGCTCGACGGTCAAAAATGGCAGACGGTGTCGAAGGTGGTCGGTAAAGCCCCACCGACAGCAGTCGCATCCTACACGCCGCCGGCGCCGTTGCCGGATCCGATGACGTATCTGGGGGTGGTCGAGTATGCGTTCCTGTGCGAGCGCGCGACGTGGCAGCGGATGAACGCCAACGATCATCTCTCGCCGTTGTTCAAGGAGATCCCGTACTGGAGCCGCATCGCAAAGCTCTCGCCAACCCAGCGGGTGTTCGTGCAGATGGAGGAAATGATGGCCCGTCTGATCGTGAAAGGCGTGGACGTTTCCATCGAACGGGAGGAACTGGACAACATGCGCCGGCGCAATGAAAACCAGAGTCTTTATCTCGACGCGCGGCTCTCGAAGCGGCGGCTGATGTTCCGCGACCCGGACCTCGCGCTGCTCCAGAAGATTCTCTTCGCCAAACGCCACCCGTATCTATCGTCGCACAACTACAGCGACATACTCGACTCGAAGTTCACGCCCGGCGGCGGTGTCTGCCTGTTGGAAATCCCGCGCCGTGATGGCCGGCTCTCGCCGGCGCATGCGAAGTTGACGACGCTCTTCGACGCTACGAGCGGTATCGCACGCGACCCGATGTTGGATTTCGAGGCGCGCAAGGTTTACTTCGCGTTCCGTCCCGACAAAGCGCGCGACGGCGAACAGGAACCGTATTGGCACTTGATGGCGATGAACACCGACGGCACCGGCGTGCGCCAACTCACTGACGGGCCGTTCCACGATTATTATCCGTGCCCGTTGCCCGATGGCGGGCTGACATTCATCTCGACGCGTTGCAAGGCGCGGTTCCTCTGCTGGCGACCGCAGGCGTTCGTGTTGTTCCGCATGGACGCCAACGGCGAGAACATCCGTCCGCTCTCGTTCGCCAACCTCAGCGAATGGACGCCCGCTGTGATGCGCGACGGGCGGATTCTCTGGACGCGCTCCGAGTACGTGGACAAAGGCGCCGATTTCGGCCACACGCTCTGGGCAACCCGGCCCGACGGAACACATCCGGAACTTGTCTTCGGCAACAACACGCCGAACTGTTACATCAACGCCCGCGAACTGCCCGGCTCGCGCGAGATCCTCTGCACGATCTTCTCGCACGGCGGCGACCACAACGGGCCGCTCGGCCTGATTGACCTCGCCAACGCCGGGTCGCCATACGACACCAACGCCGTCGTCAACCTCACGCCCGACACCACACCGCACTACAACATGAAGTGGCCGCGCCAGGAATGCTGGCGCGATCCGGTGCCGGTGACGCGCGATTATTTCCTCGCCAGCCACGCCCCGGCGGATCGGTTCGGCTTGTACGTGGCGGACCGCTGGGGCAACCGCGAGTTGCTCTACTTCGATCCAGAGATTGGCAGCATGACGCCGACATTGCTGCGACCGGAGCCGAAACCTCCGCTCCTCAACCCGCACGTCCCAGAGAAGGAAGCATCGTTCACGGTTGCCGATGTCTATCAAGGCATCGAACCGGCGGTGCCGCGCGGCAAAGTCAAATACATCCGCGTCTGCCAGGAAGTGCGCGCCGACCTCGAACAGTTGACCAGCGGCGAGTACCGCCGCGATCATCAGCCGTTTCAGGATTTCTACGCGACGCCGATTCACAAAGTGAACGGACCGCACGGCTGGCCAAGCTACGTCGCGAAGGCGTCGCTCGGTATCGTTCCCGTCGAGGCGGACGGCTCGGCCAACTTCTACGCGCCGGCAGAAAAGGTTCTCTACTTCGAGGCGCTTGACGAGAACCTGAACGAACTCCAACGGATGCGCAGCGTGATCCAGTTGCAGGAGGGGGAACAACGCGGTTGCGTCGGCTGTCACGACCCGCGACGGGCCGCGCCGCCGCAGAAGCAAACGATGGCTTCCCGCCGTGCGCCGAGCAAACTGGAGCCGCCGCCGTGGGGCACCGGACCGATTTCGTACGAGCGCGTCGTCCAGCCGGTCTGGGACGCGAAGTGCATTCGCTGTCACGACGCCAAGCACAAGCTCGGCATCAACCTCACCGGCGAACTTGATGTCGAGAAAGTACCGGCGAGTTACCGCACGCTCATCAAGGGCGGTTTCGTCCATTACTTTGACATGACCTACAAGCTGCGTCATCACAAGGCCGAGCCGATGACCTTTGGCACCTTGCAGAGCAAGCTCTGGAAAGTGCTCGACGCCGGGCACAACGACGTGAAGCTGACGCGCGACGAGATGCACGCCGTGAAATGCTGGATTGACCTGAACTGTCCGCTCTGGCCTGACTACATCCCACGCCCGCTACGAATCGCGCGGTCTCAGTAAGACAGGAGAAACAGAACATGGACACCTCCGGTAACTCGGTTTGATGAGATGGCTGTTGTAGGCCGCTTCTGCGAAGCGGCGTTTTTGCCAGGCATTTCGCCGACTCGCAGAGTCGGCCTACAACCAATTGTCGCCACAGGGGAGTTACCGGAGGCACCCATATGACAAAAGCTGCCGCAGCCACGGCGGCTAGGGAAAACCCTTACAACGAAATCAGCGAAAGTTTGATGGTTGACGGTTGGTGAAAGGCGTAATATCTCCTGCAAGGAGAGCACCTAAATGGGCAATTGGCTGCAAAAAACAGCGACGGCACTACGATTGACGGGTTCCGCGAAACCCGAGGAACCACCGGCTGCCCCAAAGCACCGCGGCGAAGTAGCGGTGCTGGCTGTTGACGACGATGCCGAGTTTCTCGCCACAATCCGTCCTTTGCTTCTTTCATACGGTTTTGAGGTTTATACCGCCGGGTCTGGTCCGAAGGGGTTGACTATTCTCGCCTATGCCCCTGAGAACTTGAAGGTCTTATTGTTGGACTACCAGATGCCCGGATTCGACGGCGCCAAGACCATGCAGTATGTCCGTCAAGTGCGTCCCAAAATCAAAGTCATCGCGGTGACAGGAATACAGTACGACCAGTTGGCGCCGGAGTTTCGTGAGAGTGTGGACAAAATCATTTTCAAGCCATTCAAGGCTGCCGACCTGGTCGCTGCCATCGAGGAGGCTATCAATCCGCATGCGCAGCCCGCGGTCACGGCAGCGGCGTCCGCTCGACCGTAAGTTTGTCGCCGATTCGTTCCACGGAAATCCGTCCCCAACTCAACGTCGTTGTTCGATCCTGTACAGTGCGGTATCGGCCCGCAAAATGAACGCGTTGTCCACAACCGCCGGGGTCGCCATGATTTTGCCGTCAAGCTGGTTCGTTTCCAGCAGCTTGAACTGTGGCGACGCCGCCACAACAGTCGTCTTGCCGGTTTCGCTGAAGAAATAAATCCGCCCGCGATTGTGCAGCGGCGACGCCGCGTGCGCGCCGCGCAACACCTCGCGCCATCGTTCCTCGCCGGTGCGCGCATCGAGACAAATGGCCACGCCGCTGTCAGTGATGAAATACACCTCGCCGCCCACCCGCACCGGCGAGGGAATCGCCGGAGCCGGTTTTTCGTATTTCCACACGACGGTGGCGTTATCGGGACGAATGGCCCAGAGGTGCGGACGGCCGAACCCGGTGCAGACGTAGATCAGGCCGTCGCCGAGGACGGGCACCGGCACGTTGGAGAAGCCCTTGACGGCGCAACGCCAGAGTTCCTTGCCGGTCAATGGTTCGTAGGCGTACACCCAGTCGGCGCCCTGACTGATGAGTTGGTCCTTACCGGCGACATTGGCAATGGCGCACGTCCCGTTGGCTTTGCGGCAGTCGGGGTTGTCGTGGAGCGTGCCGCTGCGCGGCGTTTTCCATGCGAGTTTGCCGGTCCGCGTGTCAAGGGCGGCAACGTACTGCGTATTGCTGCCGTCGCAATTCACGATGAACAAGCCGCGATACAAAAGGGGCGAACTACCCGGCCCGATGGCGTGCTCCAGTTGCAGTTCCTCGCTCCGCCACAAGACCGCGCCCGTCTTCGTATCGAGGCACGCCGTCCCGGCCGTGCCGAAATTGACATAGACGCGCCCCGGCTCGATGACGGGTGTCGGCGACGCGTGGCTGTTCTTCGCGTGCACAAACACCGGTTCCTTGCGCTGAAACACGGTGACGTTGTGCAACAGCTTGCCGGTGTCGAGCGCAACGCCGAGCGCGTGCAGTGTGCGCCCATCGTCGGTTGCCGCAGTCATCCACGCCTGGTTTTCGCAGATGACCGGCGACGACCAGCCTTTGCCGGGCAGCGGCGTTTTCCAGACGACGTTGTCGTTCTCACTCCAAGTCAACGGGAGACTGGCGTTCCCCGTCTCGCCTTGGCCGTTTGGCCCGCGGAATTGCGTCCACGGCACGCTGGCCGCCAACAAACAGAATAAAGGTGTCAACATGCGCGCCGTTGTAGCCGGGTTTGTTCCGGCTGGCAAGAGTTGTCGGCGCTAATCACCTCATTCTCGCTTCGGCCGCGAAGTCGAAGAGCGGGAATGCCGCCAGGAATCGTAAAGCCCCGCGCACGCCAGCAGGGGCACCGTCAGGAAGATCACCAAGAAAGGCAGGAACCCGAAAGCTGTTGCGGTAAGCGCGACAAATGCGGCCACCACAATTATCGCACCGATTCCGGACATTGGAATGCTTGTGTGTGTCCGTCCCCAACGCCAATTCCTTCTGATACGAGGGTTCAAGGCAAGACACACGATGACACACGTCAACACGAGCAACACCCAAGCTATGGACGGATACGCTGTCATCCTTTCCTTTGAATGTTCCGTTAGCAACGAACGCCCGGCCTGTCAACGCTGTTCCCGGCCGTATCGTAGCCGTAAGGTTCCTTGCGCACGCAGTTGCCGCTGGTTGGTTTGGGCGTCGTTTGGGTTTTGTTTGTGTGGTTGCCCACGGAGTCGAGCGTGTAGTTGAATCGGGGCAGGATTCAATCTTTTCGTGAATGGTGAAGGTGCGACCCCGGCGAGTAAATGCCCACGCCGAAATGTTGTCAAGAGATCGGGTCGGGTCACGGGGATTGCGCCCCGTGACCCTCCCACACCACCGGACGTGCGGTCTTCCGCATCCGGCGGTTGAACATTGCCCCACATCACGTCAGAGCCAAGTCCGTCGGAACCCAGAAGCCATGCCGCCGCAGTATCGCGTTGCGTAACGCTTGTTGCATCACGGGACTGGCCGCAATCCGCCACGCGCCTTTGCTGCTCGATGCCACGCGCAGCCCATGACCCCGCACGCCCAGCAGTCGCAGCTTGCGCTGCCTTCCCCGCCAGTCGTGCCACCGCAACCAGAAGCATTTCCGAATGTGCCGTCGAATCCAGCCTTCCCAGCGCGTCACGTTGCGGCGGTCTTCGGTCAGCCGGTAGTAGCCCCACCAGCCTCGCACGAAGGCGCGCCAGTTCTCCCGCAGCCGTTCGCTGCTCAGACTCTGGCAGCTTCGCCACAGCTCCCGCACTTTCGTCTTGAAGCGTGCCACGCTCGGCGGCGCCACTTCAATCTTCAGGTCAGTCCGAATCCGAAACCCCAGAAACTTCCGTTCCCAAGGCCGGCCCACTCCGCTTTTGGTCGCGTTGACTTCCAGTCGCAGTTCGCACGCCAGCCACTGGCTCACGCTCGCCAACACTCGCTCCGCCGCGCGGGGACTGCTCACGTACATGTTGCAGTCGTCCGCGTACCGCACAAATGCCAGTCCGCGTCGCTCCAGTTCTTTGTCCAAGGCGTCCAGATAGATGTTGGCCAACAGGGGCGAGAGCGGTCCGCCTTGCGGCGTGCCTTCCTCGCTCGCCACCACCACCCCTTCCACCAGCGCGCCGCTGCGCAGATACTTCCCGATCAGGCGCAGCACTCGCTTGTCGCGCACCACGCGCCCGATGCGGGTCATCAGGATGTCGTGATGCACGCGGTCGAAGAAGCTCGTGATGTCCATGTCCACCACCCAGCTTTTCCCTTGGCGCACATGCTCGCGTGCCACGCGCACGGCATCGTGCGCGCTGCGTCCCGGTCGGAACCCGTAGCGGTGCTCGCTGAACAACGGTTCCCAGATCGGTTGCAACACTTGCAACAGCACCTGTTGCACAAACCGATCCATCACCGTCGGGATGCCCAGCCTCCGCGTTCCACCGTTCGGCTTCGGAATCTCCACCCGCCGCACCGGACTGGGCGTATAGGTGCCCGCCAACAACTTCGCGCACACCCGTTCCCCGTGTTGCCGCAGGTGGGACTCCAACTGCTTGACCGTCATGCCGTCAATGCCGGCGGCGCCTTGATTGCGTTGTACCGCACGCAAGGCGCTCCGCGCATTCTCACGGCTCACGGCCTGTTCCATCAGGTTCTCGTACATTGCTTTCTCTCCAAGGTCGCGGTCATCGCCAGACTGGCCGTCGCGCTCTCCGCGACTGCGGCGACTCCATCGCCTCGTCGCAGGTTCTGCCGGTGCGGGACCTGACCGCAGTTGTCGCGCCCGTCCGTTTCCGACGACTCTGTGTCCGTCGCTGACGCTTCCTTCGTAGCTTTGTTGGTTGTTCTTCGGCCCTTCGCTGTTCCCCGCTTTCGCGGAGCGTCCTCGCTACTATGGCCTCTGCTGACTCCCGACGACCTCTCGGCTGTCGGGTCTCCTCGGGTCAGTGCTGGTTCTGTCGGCGCACGGCGTCAGGCTCTACTCCATGTCGTTCGATGAAGGTTGGGCTTCGCGCGTCCTAGCCTGCTCGCCCGCGACATTGAGCCTCGCTGCCTGTTCGTGTTCCTACGCCCGCGCCTTTGTCTTCCGTCCTTTCAGCCTGCGCCTTGCGGCCTCGGCCTGACAGTTCGACTACGGTTGGTCTCATCTCCTCCGACGGGCACCTTCCAGCCCGCAAGACCCAGCACCTGCCGAGCACACTAGGGACGAGCCGCCGGCTCGTCCGCGTCACCGGCGCGAACGTGAGATCCAACGTGGGAGCCGCCTCAGTGCGGCGACGGGTTTGGGCGGTCGGGGCGCCAAGGCCCCTCCCACATTCAAGAAGGGAACAAAGGCAACCGGGGCGGCTGCCCTACAATGGGCAAAACAGCGGCAAGCCGAAGCGGAAGCGGTAACTCAATGTGGAGCAGGTTTGCAACCTGCTCTTTAATGACAAGGAGGCAGGTTGCAAACCTGCCCCACATTCAAAAAAGGGCAAAAAATGGTCTAAACACCTGACAACTGTTGGTTGAGCAGGAAAGCACGGAAAGGCGGTGTTGCGATGAGCGAGACGGTATTTCGAGAGATGTTGGAAAAGATGGATTTGCACGAGATCGAGCGGTTGAAGGCGGCCAAGGAGGCGCTGACGTGGCTTGAGGGGAAACGACAGGCAGTGCGGGAGGAGTTGGCCAAGCTGGAGACGCAGATCGCCGATCTGAAGGAAGGACGACTCGATCCCAGCAGCGTGTTGCCACGACGCGGACCGGAGACGCCCGCGAAAGGGCCTGCGCGGAAACGACGGAAACAAGAAGGGTCGTTGATGAGCCGCATGTTGGAGGTGTTGCGAGGGAAGGAAGATGGCTTGGGGATCGAGGAAATCACAAAGGCTATCTTGGAGGGCGGATACGAGACGAAAGGGAAGGACTTCCGTCAACAGGTGGCGATGGCGTTGTCAAACGCCGAGGAGATCGAGCGGGTGAGTCGCGGCGTGTATCGCCTGAAGGCCGTAAGGTAAAAAAATCAGTTGTCAGGTGTTGACCCCACCTACCCCACCTATTTATTTGAACCGGAATGAGTAGAGGTCGGCCTCGGTCATCACAACGCGGAGCCGCACGGGCCGGCCGGCGAGGGAGGACAAATCAGAGTTGTCTTTCCAAGTGACGGCGCCCTCGATGCGGTCGCCGTAGAGGGTCGCGCTGTCCGCCAAGGTGAAGCCGGGGATCGGCTGGCCGCCGGGTTGTTGGAGTTCCACGCGGATGCCGCCGGCGGCGCTGGTGCTGTAGTTCAGCACGAGTTCGCGGCCGGAGAAGATCAGGGGTTTGGTCAGCAGTTCTCCCTCTGCCGAGCCGGCATGAACGGAAATGAAGCCGTCCGTGCGAAGAACATAACGGTCGCCGCTGCGGTGGTAGATGGAGATTTCATCGGGACGAAGGAAATGAATGTTTAGTGCAACGTAATTGGCGCGGTTGATCCAGCGTTTGGGATCGAGTCCCGGCCGGATGAACGCCTCGGTAAACGTGCGGTCGTAACGGGTCGAACCGGCGCGCGTGGACATGAACAGGACATCGGTGACGTTGTCGTCTTTTTTGTCGTAAGCCGGCGCGTCGCCCCGGCCCGGCACAAAGCGGGTGGGGAAAGAAAGGTAAATGTGGGGCGCGCGCGGATACGGCGCGGTCATGTTGGTGTAGAGATGTTCGCCGGGCCGGTTGGGGTTCATGGCGACTGGGTCGCTCCACTTGATAAAATCGGGCGAGGTGACACGGCTGATGGTGCGCAACCGGTCGTCGGGAGTCCATGTGCGGAAGTAGCAAACATACAATTGCTCGGCTTCCGACCAGAAGGAAACATTTGGCGAATCGAAGGCGTGCCGCCACTGCGGCCGATACGGGATGACCTCGCCTTTGTTGGTCCAATGGATGCCGTCCGGCGAAACGAATGCGACCAGCCCATGACCGGGCTTGTCGAGGCCCAATTTGTTGCCGGGGCCGGGATGTCCGGACAGCGCCTTGTAGCGTTCGGTCGGGGGAATGCCCGGTCGGGTGTCGAGAAACGGCATGAAATTTTCCAACAGCCTCGGTTGGTTCGCGAGGATGACGTTGTTTTCTTTTGTGCCGCCGACCTCGTGCAGTCGGAGAATGGGGAATCGCCACTCGTGGCCGTCATCGCTCTCGGCATAATGGATGACTTCACGCCCGGACGGCTCTTCCTTACGGGTCGGGAGGGCGGGATCGCTGCCGCGATACCATGCGCGGTACAGATTGCCGTCCTTGATGACGGTAACCATGTGATGCACCGGCAATGGCGACTTGGGGCGGGGCGTCTTGACCGGGTGATACAGTTCCAATCGCACGCCTTCCATCCGCTCGATCAGGAGCCGGTCCACAAACAGTTCCAGACGGGAACCAATGTTCACCGGCGACTCGGCGCGCGCAAAACCGGCAGCGCACATCAGGAGGGAAAGAAGCGAGGTTTTCATGTGAATCACCAGTCATCCTTGGTAAAGCCGGCGCGCCGTTTGGTCGGCGTGTCGTAGTTGCAGGAAACGATGTGCACGTCCTTGACCTTGTCCGGCGGGATGGCGATTTCCACGACCACGCCCGGCCGGTGAAGGAGGTGATAGCCGTCGGTGGACGATTCCTTGATCACGTGGCCGTCCAGTCGGACTTCGGTGATGGTTGCGTCCGCGTAAGGGATCAGCAGGCGGATGGCGAGGCCGTGTTGGATTGGCCCCTGACTGATGGCTCCCTCCAGCGCCTTGCGTTCGGGCCGGGGACCGCCAAAACCGCCGTACGGAAACAACGCGGCGGCGGCAGCGAGGCCCGCCGTGTCGAACTGAGGGTTGCCTTTCAGGCTCTCGATGACTTTCGTGACTTTTCTGTTCCGGATCATCGTTGTCCCGTTGGTCGTGGTGGCCACGTACCCCATCAACGTGCCGCGCGCAGGAGTCGGCGCGGCGGTGCCATAGTAGAGTTGCGGCAGTTTCTGCCAAAGCTCCACCCGGCTGCGGCGTCGTTCGCTGGCCGTGCGCCCGTAGGCGGCAACCGCCAACAAGGTGTGATTGGCGATCTGATTGACGGGATAACTTTCATAACGCTCGTAGCGTCCACGCTCATGACCGATCTGGAGGGCGCGCTTGGCCCGGGCAATCAGGCTTTCCTCGTAACCGACCTCCATGATGAAAGCCAAGGTGTGATAGCGGCAGTAAGGATACAGGGTGAAGATGGGATAAGCGGTGCGCAGGTAGAACGTGTAATCGGGAAAACCTTCCACCTCGCTGGTGGTGCGGATCTTGCCGTCGTCCTGCTCGCCGCGCGTAATCAGTAAACCCTGGGACTCGGCGGCGGCGTCAATTTTTTGGGCGACATCGTGCAGGAACGGACGCGCGACTGCCGATGCCCAGGAGATGCCGGTGCTCTCCCACATCGTGCGCTCGGCTTCGGTGAAACCATGGAAGTCAACATGCAACTCGGGCTGGTATTCATCCATGATGCGTTGCATGGCGGCCGCTTCGGGATGCGCTTCCGGCTTGGCCACGCCGTGGACGCTCCACAACCGCACGCCCGGCGCCGCCCAGCCGCCGTAGATCGGGCGCGACTTGTCCAGTTCGCCGCCGGCAATGAAATCGGGATCGGTGTAGGGCACCACGAGCACGATCTGCCGTCTGCGGAGTTCCGCCGCCTCCGGGTCATCGCTCAACAGCCATTTCATCAGTCGCAACAGGCCGGTGCCGGCGTTGAGTTCTTTCGCCACGTGGGCGGAAGTCAGTAGCGCGACCTGTTTGTCCTCATCCGCGACGCGCCGGTCCGTGATTCTTCCCATCAAGATCGGACGCTTCTCCAGAGTCGAACCTCGCGACTCGAAGGTGAACCGGTCCGGAAACTTTTCCGCCCATCGTGCGAATCCCTTCCCAAGCTCCTCCGGTGAAGGATGCTCGAGGACAGTGAGCCGTTCCGCGACCACCGGCGTTTGACTGGACTCTGCCAGCCACGCCCCCAGCAACAGGCAGACGCCCATCACCAGTTGCAGTGGAAACTTGCGGGAAACACGGCCCGGCCCGGCGTTGCGGGCGCCGGTTTTCCGGTCCGCTTGGAAGAAATCATTCATGTCCACGCTACTGAGGTTCTGTCGCGCTCAGTCCCACAAGGTCCGCCAACAACCGCGTCGCTTCCACCAACGTCACATCCGGCGCGGCCGCGACGTCATTTGTGCCCGGGGTGACCGGCTTCGGCAGCCCTTCAAGGTCGGCGAGCTTGAGCGTGATCTCGTATTGGGTTTCCTTCGCCGGCGGATGGTCGGTTCGGGCTTTCTTGCGCGCCTCGTCACGCTTCTCCTGCTCGGTCTTCTCCTGAAGGCGTTTCTTCTCGTTGAGCGAAACGGCGGCCTGTGCCAGTTGTGTGCGCAACCGCTCGCTGTCTTCCCCCAGCCACACAAACTCCTGTTCGTTCGCGATGCGCGCCGCCGAGCGCTCGCGCAACGCCGGCAACTTCGGTTCGACACGATTCAACCGGGCGTGGCCCGTCGCCGGGATCTCGTCCCACGGCAACGACGTCGCCATCTGCGCCTCGCCCACCTTGAGCACGGCGGAACCGGACGGCAGCACGAGATCGGGCAGGACACCCTGGCGCTGCATCGAGCCGCCGGCCGGCCGGTAGAACTTGCGGATCGTCAGTTTCAACGCGCCGGGGTTGGCGCCGCCATCGAGGCGATTCTGCTGCATGATCGGCCCCAACTGGATCAAGCTCTGCACCGTGCCCTTGCCGAACGTTGACGGGTCGCCCACCACCAGTCCGCGCCCATAGTCCTGCACCGCCGCCGCGAGAATCTCCGACGCCGACGCGCTGAACCGGCTCGTCAACACCACCAGCGGCCCGTCGTACAACACCGCCGGGTCGGTGTCCTCCACGACGTTGACCCCTCCGTTGGCGTCCTTGGTCTGGACGACCGGGCCGCGTTCAATGAACAGGCCGGTGAGGCTGATGGCTTCGTCGAGGGAACCGCCGCCGTTGCGGCGCAGGTCAAGGAGCAGGCCCTGGACGCTCTCGCGTTTCAATTTCCCGATCAACTTCGCCACGTCCGCTGTCGCGCCCTCGCGCTTGCCCTTGCCGTTGTCGGCGCCCATGTAGAACGACGGCAGGTCCACGACGCCGAGCCGCACCGGTTTCGCGTCCTTGCCCGGCAGGTCCACGATCCGGGCCTTGGCTTGCTGTTGCTCGACGCGGATTTCGTCGCGCACTAGGGTGAGGGACTGACGGACCGACGCATCGGCGGCGTCCACGGGAATCAACGTCAACGTCACCTTCGTCCCTTTGTCGCCGCGGATGAGGCGGACGGCGTCCGTCAGGGGCATCTCGATGATGTCCACTGGTTCCTTCTGCTCCTGCGCGACGGCGACGATCCGGTCGCCCACCTTGATCTTCTTGCTCAACGCCGCCGGGCCGCCCGGCAACACCTCGCGGATCTTGCAGTAGCCGTCCTCGGATTGCAGGACCGCGCCGATGCCGCAGAGCGAGAGTTTCATGGAGATATTGAAGTCCTCCAACTGGCGCGGCCCCATGTAGTCGGAGTGCGGGTCATAGACGCGGGCCAACGCAGTCAGGTACATCTCGAAAATCTGGTCGGCGTGGAGTTTCTGGATCGTGCGCCACGTGCGGTCGTAGCGCTTGTGAAGGAGCTTCACGATCTCGGCCGGTTTCTGGCCGCCGAGTTTCTCCGCGAGGTATTCGTGACGGAGATGCTGACGCCACAGTTGCTGCGCTTCCGCAAGGTCGCGAGGACGCGCGGCGTGTTCGCGGTCGAACTTGTACGTCTCGTCGCCGGCAAACTCGAACGCCTCCTTCTCCAGCAGTTCGTGGACGAACTTCGTCCGTTGCTCGTGGCGTTGCAGGTAACGGTTGAAGATGATCCGGGCCGGGCTGGTGTCGCCCGTCTTGAGCGTCAACTCCATCAACATCGTCCGGTAAGGCGCGAACTCCGCGACATCGCTTTCCAGCAGGTGCATCTTCGCGCCGTCAAGCAGGAGGAGGTAGTTGTCGAAAAACTTCGCCGAGACCGCGGCGGCGTCGCGTTGCGCGGCGAAGTGCGACTGCGCGAGCAGGCTGGCGGTCACGCGCGCGATCACGGCCTCGTGGGCGGCATTGGTGCCGGCAAAGACCGGCAGGACCAAGAACAGCGCGAACAGGCACTTCATGGCGTTACCGAACACGGTTGGCGTCGCCTCCGAATCTGTCTCTGCTTTGTATTGCGTATCTCATTTCAAGGGCATTTCTAGACCGGTTGCCAAGCAGACGTCAAGACCAGTGACCGTCTTTCGTCGGCTGGCAATCCTGGCGAAGGCGCTCGGCCGGAACAATGCAGTTCAATTCGCCCGTGGCAGGCGCGACTCGTCGGGTATTGTGTAACAGCTGTTACACAACACCCAACACCCGACGGAGTCAGGTTCTTAGTTCTTTCGTCGTGAGATCTGACAACAGAACGTAGATGTGGCTGGCAGCTTGGAGGACCACGCTCTTTGTCTTGTCCGCCGGCTCGTCGCGCAATACGTGGGTCGCATCGCGGCACGTCCAAGCCTGCCACGCAGCATCGGAGGTCAGTGCGGCGAGGAAGATCGCCGTGGAGATAACGTGTGTGTTCATGGTGTATTCGTATCGGTTGGACCGGTGAAGCCGGAACCGACGGCAGCGACGCGCAGTTCGCTCGCCGTGGCTTTGCCCTGTTCCACCCACGTGACGAATGGCGGTCTCATGTCGGGATGCAAGCCGCCGAACACCGTTGCAAGCGGCAAGCGCTACACCAGAACAGAGTGCGCTTGTCATGCTTATCTCAACGGCACCGGTTTCGTGTAGTCGCCGATTGGATCGTGTCGCGCGTTGCCGGCGGGCGAGACTTGGAGCGGCGCCACCGGCAATTCGATTGTTTTTCCCTGAAATGCGATGCGCTCCAAACGGGAGCGCGTCAGCGTGGTGCCGTACCGATCATCGAGCTTCTGCCAGATCCACCACAGTTTCTTCCATGCTTTTCCCTTCTCCTGCTTTTGTGTCAGGTCAAGCTCGGCGGCGTTCTTGTCGAACTTGAACACGTCGTTGCAATCGCGCATGGATTTGTTTTTGCTGTAAATGGCGAGGATTTTTCCCTGCCACCAGCCGGCGTGGGCTTCGCCTTGGTTGCCGTCGAACCAGTTGGCCGCGGTTTCGCCTTTCGCGTTGCGCGGGCCGCTCATCGTGTGTCCGAGTTCATGGGCGAACACGCCGAACAAACCCACCGTATCGAGCGAGATGACGCCGGTTTCCTTCGGGTAAAAGGCGTTGACGGCCCAGCCGCCGCCACCGCCGGCGGCGAGAATGATGACCATCGGTTCCTGCGGCACCGGCGAAGGCAGCCACGCATAGAGGCTGTCGGTGATCTTCGGCAGTTCCTGTCGCACGGCCTGCAACAGATTCGCTTTCTGGTTTCGCGCGTAATAAACCACTGCGCCCTTCAGCCGTTCCTCCAGTTCAGGATAAATGCCGCCGCCACCACCTTGTGTTTGTGAGAAACGCGCTTCGCCGCCCACCGGCGCGCTTCCGCCGGCGGCCCACGTCACGATTTCCTTGAGCACGGCCTGTTTGGCCGCTGCTTCCTGCTTCGACGCTTTCTTGTCGCTCTCGATCTCCTTGAATGACGAGACCAGCACCACGCGTCCTTTCCCCACGACGCGTCGCGAGATGGCCGGCGTGACTTGCCACGCGGGGCCGAGCAGGGTGTTTGACTTGCCGGCGATGAATGATTTGAAGTCCACGCCGAACGTGGTGGCCAGACTCTGATCCGCCCATGCCGCCAATTGTTTCTTCTGGCGACCGATGCCGTTGTCAACGATGACAAGGCCGCCGCCGTTCTTCACAAACGAGTCCAATGCAGCGCGTTCCTCCGGCAGATAAGATTGTGCGTTGGGATCGGACTGGAGAGTGATCACGACGTTGAAGCGCGGATTCGGCACCCAGCCAAATGCACGGATCGCCTTGCCGTCATCAGCCTTGCTGATCGGGATTCGCATGCGGCTGAATTTCCCGGGTGTCAGTACCGTATCCAACGAGGCATGACTCACGATGGAGCGGAAGCCCAGCGAATGCAGTTTTCCCGGTAGCCCCCACATCGTGGCGAATGCGCACTGGTGCGCCAGATCCACCAGCACATTGATGCCGGTGTCGTTGTTGACCTTTAGCGGCGAATTCGGGAAATGAGCAGCCAACTGCGGCGGCAGCGTCTGGCCCGATTTCCAGGTGCTCTCCACCAATTTCATGTCGGGCATCTGCTGTGACACAGCCCATCGCGTTGATGTAAACACGCCTGCGAGAAAAACAGCGAATAACAGTTTTGATTTCACGACGGTATTGTAGCGACGGACTGCGCGTGAGCAAGTGCAGACTGTCCCGTGTCACTCACCCACGCGAAGCTGGCGTGAAACGGAACCATCCTTCTTCACACCGCGAGCAGAGACGCGGGCGCCGAACGTGATGGTGTCTTGAGAGCCGTCGGAAGTTGTCAGTTTCACGGTGATGTCGGCGTTGCCGCGCACGAGTTCCGCTTTCGGGAGCGACGCTTCGTTGCCGATGCGATGGGGCATCAGCACTGTCACAAACTGCATTGTTGCGCTTGGCTCCGTGGTGCCCGCTGTCAGGTGCCATGTGTTTTTGATGTCGCCAGACTTGATGCGTTCCGGCTCCGGCTCGTAGCGGTCGTTTTGCGAGAAGCTCAACGCCAGCGGCCAGAGGAACCGGACCTCCATCGCCGCCGGGTCGCGGTTGACGCGCAGTGTGCGTGACGATTCTTCGACGCCGATCTTCTCATAGGCGTGCAGCAGCCATTGGAACGTCGCAGGCTCCGCCGCCACCAAGTCGTCGAACATCACAAACACACCCGGCTTCACGTGCACGACGTGCCGGCGGAAGCGTTTCAGTTTTTTGCCATACGCCGGCGCGGCTTCGCCCTCGGTGTAGTCGTAGCCGTCATTGGAGACGAACGCCGTGATGCGACCTTGTGCGCTGGAACTGCGTTGCACCTGCCCTTTGCCGTCCACGAGGATGCTGTTGACTGAGCGCGTCGCGCGCGTCCACTGGCTATGATGCGGCGAGCCGTACCACGGGTAATAACCGGTCGCGATGGCGAGGCTGCGGCCAAATGCGTTGATGACGAATGCGTTTTGGTCGGCATGACCGTGGCTGACACTGCCGTAGGGACTGCTCCGCATCAGGAAATCAATGTCGCGCTCGCGGTCGCCGAGCGCGGTGTGCATCGAGACCAACCCCGCGACGGGAAACACGCGCGCCTGCGGCAGTTCCACCGGCGAGCGCGCCTTCAACGTTGGGTCGTAGGTCGCCACGCTCAACACGCCCGCGCCCGGCTTGAACCGGCATTCGTCGGCGTACCATCGAAGATACGGATCGCGCGTCAACGAGGAGAACGCGTACATGATCTGGCCCAGCCCGGTCGGCGAAGCCTCGTGGCCGTCGCCGAACGGGCGTTGTTCGTGATACGGCGTGGCGGTGTAGAGGCCGAAGAATGGCGTGTTGCGGAAGAACGGTTTTTGCATCAGGTCAATGCCGGTTGCCTGCTTCAGCGCGACAACGAAATGGACGGCGAAACTCATGTACGCGCCCCAGTAGCCCGGTCCTTCCTGCCAGCCGCCGTCGTCGCCGCCCCACGCCGGGTAGCCGGTCATGTAAATGAGCGTGCAATACTCCAGCCACTCGCGCGCCTCGGGCCAGTCGTGGATGAACGACAGCGCGCACTCGCCAAGAAACCCCGGCAACCGGCCCGCGTGGCTGTCATAGGGACAGTTCTCGAACGGTTTGCGTTGGAGATGTTTCAGGAACTGGAGCGCCCGCGCTTTCATGTTCGGCTCGATCTTCGCGCGTTCCTCCGGCGTGAACAGGTCGTACGTCCAGTCGTAGGCGCGCGAGCCGCGCATCATCACCCACATCGGCGGCTCGTCGTACGCGAAGAAACTCGTCGGGCCTTCCGGGTCCCACGAGAAGAAATATAGGAGCCGGCGTTTCGCTTCGAGGCCGAGCCGTTTATCGCCGGTCAAGAGGTAGGCCAGCGCGCAGTCTTCCATCTCGTCCATCGGCGGGCGCGTCGTTCGCATGATGTTGACCGCCCACGGGCCGCGTTTGCCGGGTTCCTTCGGCTGATAATCCGGTTCCGGCACCAACGGCTTGCCGACGACGCGCTCGCAGGACTTCACCAAGTCACGCACCGAGCCTTTCAGTTCACCTTTCGCCGCGGCGCGGACTTGGGCGAGACGTTCGCCGCCGAAGAACAACCGCGGACGGTCGCGCGGCACCTGTTTCACCGCGCGGTCGAAATCTGGAAACGGAAACGCACGCGCTGTTGCCGGCACCGTGAACGGACGCGCCCGGCCAAACTCCGTCCCGACTCCATAACGCCAGAACCATTTACCCGCCGCGAGCGTCTCGCGCGGCACGAACACCGCGCGTTTCAAACCGGTGAACGTCCGGCTCGTGGCGAAATTCTCATCCTGCGACAATTGAAGTGTGTAAGTCGCATCGCGTCCTGCCGGTACCCAGATGAACGGCGGCGGCGTGATCTCGACCACTTGGTTGTCGGCAGGATGATAAGGTTTCTGCGTCGAGGTGGGTGTCTGGTCGAGCGCAGCCAAGGCGATGGTGGAGGCGATGAGAAGAACCGGCAGGAAGATTTGTTTTCGGTTCATGATGGCAATGCGATTGTGTTCATTGGAATCGTAGGCAGCAGCCGCCGCTCAGTGGCCGGCGTAAATGAAGTGAGCCACGACAACGGCCAGCAGCACGACAGCGTCGCCGACCGCCACGAGGAAACCGCGTTGCAGCGTGCTGCGCGCGGCCACCTTGCCGATGAAGGCGGGGATGATCGTCCAGCCGACGGACGCACAACCAAACAGGATGCCCACGGCGCGACCGTGCAACTCCGGGGGGAAATGACTGAGCAGCAGCGCCATCAGGTTCGGGAAGAACGGCCCGTAGATGAGACCCGCAAACAGAATCAGTCCGAGCGTCAGCGCGCGTTGCCGTGACACGACCAGTCCGATCAGCGTTGCGACGCACAGCACGGCCAGCACGATCAACGTGAGGTGGGCGAGGTGAACGGATTGGGCGACGTTCAATCCCGCCGCGCCAACCACCAGAGCCGCAACCAGCCGCGATCCCATGAAGCACAGCCAAAACCCTGACAGCGCCCAGCCTGCGATGCGATTTGTTCTCTCCGTCGTTTCATTCGCCGGCGCGTGCGAGTTTACGAAGCTCGTGGTCCACGCCGCGGTCGAGGATTCCACCGGCACCCAGAACATCAACGTCACTGCGCAGAGCCACATCACCGGGTCGCCGACCAGCGCACCGAAGCCGGCGGGAGCAGCCACCGTTGCGGCCTCCATGTTCACAACCAGCGCGAAAGCCGCAGTCATGCCCGCCACCGCACCGAGCGCCGTTACTGCGCGGGGAAACCCGATTTTCCGGATGAGCAACACCAGCGCCGGCGGCGTGAGGAACGCGCCGAGGCCGAAGAAGAAGTTCAGAAGATTGCTGGCCATGAACACGTTCGCGTAGGCCTGATACATGAGCGCGTTGACGACGTTGATCAATGCCGCCCAACCTGCCGACAGCATGAGCACTGCGACGACCGCGGTCGAGTATTTGCGTCCGCTGCTGAGCAGGATGAACGACGCGGCGACGAGCACCGCGCCCGCAACGCAAACTCCCTTGCGGCCCCACGCATCGGCGACAAAGCCGCACAACAGGATGATCGGCCCGACCATCAAGCCAAACGAGGAAACGAGTCCGCCCGCTTTTGCTTCATCGAGTTTCAGGCGTTCGCAGAGCGGCAACTTCAACGCACCAAGCGCGGCGTAACCCATGCCTGTGACCGGCAGGCTGAGAAGCATGAACCATTGAAGGAGAGTCATGGCGGCAGTTTACGCTGAACCGCGGCCAGAATACAATAGGGCACCTCCGGTAACTCAGGGCTTACGCATCAACAATCCGTAACAATTCCTGTCATTCCGAGCTTGCGAGGAATCTCTGGAATCCCTCCGGAAAGAAGTTAGAGATTCCTCGCAAGCTCGGAATGACAGCATTTTCTTGATGCGTAAGTCCTGTCCGGTAACTCTCAAATCGTTGTAGGCCGACTCTGCGAGTCGGCGATTTCACGAAGGATTGCGCCGCTTCGCAGAAGCGGCCTACACCAGAAAAGCAGTTACCGGAGGTGCACATGCGTCGCCGTGGATGACTTGCGCGACATCGTAGGCAGCGGCCGTTGCCGGGCAAGTGCTTTGTTCATGCCAATCGGGCAAACCCGGACTGTCCTGTCGCGCTGCCAGCTTCGGCCTGCAAACGTCCGGCGTCGTGCAAGGCCGTGAGTTCACCACAGACTTCGCTGAGCGCGGCAAGCAACGTGTCCACCATTTCCGTTGAGTGCGGCCACATCACGTAATACTGGCCCGACGCCAGGATGCCGCGCTGCACCATTTTCCGGATGTAGAGTGTCTTGGCGGCGCCAAGCTCGAACGCGAGCGATGGCGCGGCCGGCATCCCGCCGATCTTCATGCGCAACGACGGATGTTCTGCGGCGATCTGCCGCAAACCGGACTGGAGTTTCTCGCCGAGCGTCCATACGTGTTGTTGCGCGGACACGCGCTGCATCTTGCGAACGCACGCGAGCGCCGCAGCCGGGCCGACGCCGTCCGTCCAGTAACTGCTGGAAATGAAACTGGCGTTGGCGGCATCCATGACTTCGGCGCGACCGACGATGGCGGCGCAGGGGAAACCGTTGCTGATGGCCTTCGCATAGACGACAACATCGGGCTGAACGCCGAACCGCGCGCACGCGCCGGGAAAACCGAACCGCCAGCCGCTGGTGACTTCGTCCACCATGAACACAGCGCCCGCTGCGCGGCACGCGGCGGCGACTTTGTCGAGGAAGCCGTCGCGTGGCAACTCGGCGCGCATCGGTTCCATGAGGACGGCGGCAGGTTTGTTTTTCAAGGCAGCCTCGAACGACGCATAGTCGTTGTAACGAAACGGTATCGCGGTGCCGGCTAACTCGCGGGGCACGCCGAGTGGTTGAAGTCCCGGCAACAAATGACCGTCGAGCGCGTTGGTCTCGCCGAGGTTGGCGGCGAGATACCAATCGCTCCAGCCATGATACCCGCAAAACGCGATGCCGCTGCGCCCGGTCGCCGCGCGCGCGATGCGCACGGCCTGCGCGAGCGCCTCGCCGCCGCCACGCGCATAGCGGAGGCGTTGCGCCCACGGATGAAGACCGAGCAACAGTTCCGCCAACTCCACTTCGTCCGGCGACACGAGGGTGCAATAGCTGCCGAGGTTGACACGGCGCTTGACCGCCGCGTTTACGTCGGGATCGGAATAACCGAGCAGGATTGCGCCGACGCCGCCGGTGAAATCAAGATAGCGACGGTTGTTCGTGTCCCAAATGTAGGCGCCTTCGCAACGCGAGTAATATTGCGGCCACGTTGCGGGGTCGAAACTCACGGCGCGCTTCGAGAGCAGTCCCGTGCCGCATGCGATGCGCTGTTGCGCGCGCGCCCACAACTCCGGCCCTGTCGGCGCGGGCGGAACATCTTTCGTCTCCAGGTGCGGGGAAAGCAGGCGCAGCGCGTTGTCGCGGAAAATATCGCGCAGATCGCCGTCGTTTGCGCCGGCGTTCTCACACGCTTCGCGCAGGCAGAGCAGCGACTCGATGCCGACAAGCGTGAAATTCTCGAACGGCGTGACTGCTTTCGCCGGCAGATCGTCGGCATAAACCCACGTGAACCCGTCGCCCATCGTGAAACATTTGCCGCGCAGATTGCTGATCGGATAATCGGAGCCGTAGAGCACGCGGCGCGGGCCGAGAATCTCCAGCGCGGCACGCATCGCTTCCGTCTCGGTCACACCGGCGGTGTCCACGACGACGTTGTCGAGGTCAGCGAGGCTGGCGAGGCCCGCGAGCGCATTGCGGTAGTTGAACGAGCGCGCGACGTGGGCGAGCACGACGCGGCAACGCGGATATTTCCGGCAGAGCCGACGCAGGCTGTTGAGGTTGTTCTCGTCGGCAATGCTGAGACTGCGGACGATGTGCAACATGAGCACACCATCCATCTCGTTGCAGGTTTCCCACATCCATTCCGGCGCGAACTCCTCGATCGTCGCCTGCGCCGAGTCGGCCACGGGCGCGTAGAGCCGGTACGGTTTGATGCCGACGAACCGGTGTTGGGCGATGAGTTGACGCGCCCGCGACGGGTCGTCTTCCGGCGCCAGCAACGCGAGCGCGCGGCTCCCGCTGCCGGCCACCTCGCCGGCCACGAAAGCGTTCTCGCCGGCGCGGTCGTTGCCGGGGCTGGGATAACCGAAGACCAGTCCGCGGACGACACGACCCGGCAACCAGCGGGACATCGCTTCGTTGAATTGACGCAAACCGAACGCGGTGTCGGCTGGAATGAACTCAGGGCGTTTGCCCTCGGCGAAATGACGGCTGTGAAAGATGTGAACGTGAGCGTCGAAAACCTCGCGCGGCACGAAGTCGTCCAAGCGCGTCTTGACCAGCCGTACGTCTGGCTCGGTCAGTTGATCGCAGAATCGCATGGTCGTAATCGTAGCTGTGACCTTTGTGAACACAAGCACGGAAATCATGGTATGATGGGAGCCATGAAGACGATTGTCTGTTTCCTGATGCTGGCCTTCTCTCTTGCGGAGGGCGCGAAACTCTCCGACTCGATGTCGCTCACTGAAATCGAACAGGCAATGGCGTCGTTTCCGCCGTCATGGAAGCATGGCGACCAGCGCGCGTTCATCGCCCGTTCGCTGGACAAGATCGTCTGCGTGCAGGCGCGCGATTCGATGACCGATGCCGACCGGGCGCAACTCCAACCGCTACTTGCGTTTTACCGGCGCTGCGTGGATCGCGGGCTTGACTCGCTGGAGCGGACACAGGTGAAGGACGGCGTGTTGGTGGTGAAGTTCTACTCGTCGTCCTTCGTGCTCAAGAGCGCCGCGGGCACCGTGGCGATTGATTTCTGCCAAGGCCCGATCAACAACGGTGGCGAACCCGAAGAGCGCGACACGCGGCGGACCGGTTTCTTCATGACGCCGGCGCAGCGCGACCGTCTGGCGCGGTTGGTGGACGTGAGCCTGATCACGCACCGACATCACGACCACTCCGATTATTCGTTGTCGAAGCGGCTGGCGGCGCGCGGCAAGCCGGTGGTCGGCCCGGCGCAACTCAAGACACTTTGGAAAGATCTCGCCGACAAAATCGCCGTGCCGACCTACGAGACGGCGCAACGGTTGGGGCCGGTTGAGTTCTACACGATGCGCGGCTCCCAGTGTTCGAAGAGCGAGCAGAGCGCTGATGGCAAGCGGCTGGGTGTTCCGAACACGTCCAATCCCAACGCTGACACCGAGACGGTTGTTTACATCTTTCGCGTCGGTGGCATTGCGTTCTTCCAAGCCGCCGAGAATCACATTCCCGCCGACGCGTGGCTGCGCAAAGCCATCGGCCTCGGTTTTCGTCCACAAGTGTTGATGTCCGCCGGGCAATATCAAGGCGGTTCATCCGCTCGCAGCGTGCTCAACAACTTGAAGTGTCTTACGCTGCCCCTCCACGAATACGAACTGATGCACGAGGGAGGCGGCAACCGCACCACTCCTTGGTTCTCCGGCACCGCCCGCTCACAAGGAACGATGCCGCTGTTTTGGGGCGAGAGTTTTCTGCTCACTCACGGTATCGTGAAGGCGTCATCGTCCCGCTGACATCTTGATCAGCGCCAACGATTGCGGCGGTTGACGCCAGCGACCTGATTCGAACGTCAGGTCGCGCAGTCCATCGCCGCACAGGAGGCGACCAGACGCAATGGAAACGTTTTTGAGATTCATCTCGATGCCGTCTTTCCGATTGGATCGGTTCACGACGAAGAGCGCAATCGTCCGGCCAT
Source organism: Verrucomicrobiota bacterium (assembly GCA_016871575.1). Classification (GTDB taxonomy): domain Bacteria; phylum Verrucomicrobiota; class Verrucomicrobiia; order Palsa-1439; family Palsa-1439; genus CAIKAP01. The sequence continues at coordinate 54,751 of VHCW01000005.1, read as the reverse complement.
CGGCGCTCTGCGTGGCGAAGGCGTGGACGAATGACTTGTCGGTCTCGACCTTGAGCAGGCGCGAGCCGATGTTGGACGAGAACAATTTCATGACCTCATACGATGCGCGCGGAGCGCTCGTCTGAAGATCCAACAAACTGCGGTCGCCCCATTCCCGTCCGGGAAACCGCAGCGGCCAGAACGTCGCCAAGTCCACGCCGCCGGCGATGAACCGCGCAATCGCCTCCGCCTGCATCATCGCTTGCTCCATCGGACTTGCTTGAACGCTCTTGCCGATGTTCCATTCCGTCAGTGCGATCAAGATGCGCCGATTGGGAAACTGTTCATCAAGAGAACGGCGAAGCGCAGCCACTTCCCGGTCCATGCCGAGCGCGCCAAAATAATTGTGGATGACGGCCATGTCCATGTCCGCGCCGGCGATCCGGAACAAAGCCGGCCACCAAGCCGGGCCGGTGCGGTATTTGCGTTTCAACTCCTTGAGGTCCGCGCCGGGCTTGAGTTCCGATTTCGGAACACGGTCAGCCGCGCCGGCGCCGATGACGCTCTCCGGGCCGGTGGCGCCGATGCGGATCGCGGGGTCCACCGCTTTCATCGCGCGGGCGAAACGGACGAACGCGGTGGCGTATTGATCGGCGGTCATGTTGGTCAGCAGGTATTGTTCGTTGCCGATCTCCCAATAGCGGACGTTGTAGCCTTTCTCCTTGTTGCAGTAGCGGACCCAATCGCACGCCTCGCGCACACCGGCGTCGAGGTCGCCTTTGAGGAAACTGGTTTCGAGATTGACCACCAGCATCGGCTCCGCGCCGACCTCGCGGCAGAGTTTCATGAACTCGTCGGTGTCCGTCGTCGCCGGGCCGTCCTTGAACGGGAAACGCTTGCGGTTCTCCAGCGTGCCGGTGCGCCAGTGATAATTCTCGGCGGCCGTGCCGCCGGGGAAGCGCAGCAACCGGCACGGCATTTCGCGCAGCCGTTGCGCGATGATGCCGTCGCGCAACGACGCGTCGTCCTCAATCCAAAAGAGCGCGTTGACGCCGAAGAACAACGGGTTGATCTCGCGCAAGACCGTGCCGGCATCCACCGTGACGCGGCATTGTCGGAGCGCCGCGGCTTCCGTTGCGTCGGCCCGGCGCAACGAGGCGTCATCGAACCAACTCGTTCCCGGCAGCGTCTCGCGGCGTTCGCTGACGCAGCCGCCGAAAAGTTGGAAGCGCGCTTTTCGTTGCTTGCCGGTCTCGAAGGTTGTCCTCAGTAATTGCCACTCAGCGCGCGGCTCGGCGATTGCCGCCGTCAATGTCTGCCAATCCTCCGACGCGATGCGCAGGACCGGACGCAGTTTGCCGTCGCCCTTGACCCACACCGAGGCGACATAAGTCGTGTCCGCTTCGACTTCCGCTGTTTGATCAAAGTGCGCGTTCTCGTTTGCGGCATCAGTGGTTTTCTGGTAGCGAAGGCAACCGCCGGCGCGTCCGCCGTCCGGTTGCGCGGCGTAATACTTGCCGCCGGTAGCCGCCCAGTACCGGGACGGTCCGTCAAAACCGGGATCGCGCAGTAGATTCTCAGGCGTTGCCGCGATGCCGGTCGTCGCAACCGTGAGGAGCAAGAGACGTGCAATCCCTGTCATTGGGGACGCTGGAGGCCGGTGACGTTGATGACGCTGATGGTGTAGGGTTTGTCGAACGCGGTGTTCCGCAGGCCGGGGAACGGCATGTCGAAGTTGACGACGATCAGTTCGTTGCCGCGCAGGGCCGGCTCGCACGGTTGGTCGAGCCATCCGCCGGCACCGTTGGTGTCCGCGTTTTCCCAGAGCGTCGTGACCTTGCCTTCCGGCAGCCAGACGACTTGGATGGCGTTTTTCTCGGAGTCGGCGACGTAGATGCAGTTGCGCTTCGCGTCGAAGAAGATTCCGTCCACGCAGGTCATCCGCGGCCAGTCTTTCACGAACTGCGTGGTGGAGGCGACGCTGCCGTCGGGCTTGAAAGCGACCTTGTACATCACGCCGTCGCCGAAGTTGCCGCTGTAGAGGTTGCCCTCCGCGTCAAACGTCAGGCCGTCGGCGCCGGCTTTCTCGCCTTTGCGGTGCGCGACGCCGGGGTCTTTGCAGAGTGTTTCCCACGTGGCGATGCAGTGCGGGTCCTGCGCAAACTGATCTTTCGGCAACAGCTTGACCGGTTTGCCTTGGTTCATCTCGTCGAGGCCGATCCGGTAGATGCCGCTGAGCGCCTTGTCCGGCAAATCGAAGAACGTGTCGGAGACGAACACGGCGTTGCCTTTGAACATGACGGCGTTGGAGAGCTTGAAGCCGTCCACGACGACCTCGCAGCCGGTCGCCTTGCCGTCCTTGACGTTCACGCGGAGCAGGCGGCTCTTGTGGTCTTTATTGTAGAAATACTGGTTGTCGGCCACGTAGAGGTTGCCGTCGGGACCGAAGTCCATTCCCATTGGGCAGGCGCGGCCGGTTTCGGGATGCGCGGGCAGGTCGCTGAAGAACTCCCACTTGTTGTCGGGCGTGATCTTCATCAACTTGCCGGGGTGCTTGTTTTCCTTGGCGTTGGTGTTGAAGTTCGGGCAGGCCACGATGATGTCGCCCGTCTTCGGGTTGAGCCGCACGCCGTCGGGCGTGTTGCAATCATCGCCGCAGGTGACGAGCAGCTTCGGTTTGAATTCAGGCTTGCCTCCGCAGCCTATGAACGAGACCGCCAGAATCAGACTCACAACAGCAAATGAAGTTTTCATAAGTTCTCCTTGCGCGGCATCGTAGCGCGCTTGCGTCCCGGTGCAAAGATAAAAGTCCCGCGCGGTCGGACGCGCCTACTGGCGGAGCGGGGCGAGCCAGTTTCCTGTTGGGCTGAGCGCGCGGTGCGCGTGCAGCCAGAGCGTGAGATACGCGTTGGCGAGACTGCCGAAGTCTGATTGCTCGCGCGGCATGAAGTTGGTGAACTCGCCGTCGCCGTAAATCCGGCAGTCCTGATGGCGCTCCTGGTATTTCACGATGGCGGTCGCGCGCAACCGAATCCATTTCTCCGGCGGCTCGGCGAGGTCTTTGCCCCAGCCGAACACGTAGGCCCACGTGTCGAGGTTGTAGAAGATGGCAAGCCGGCCTTTGAACCAGTCGGTGCCTTGCGGATAATAAACCTCGGCCTGCCCCGGCGCGTAGATCGCGCCGCCAGGCGGATGGTGCGGCGGCGACGGCCATTTCTTCGCGGCCAGCGTGCGCCAGATAAACTCGGCGCGGAAATCCGCCGCCTCGGGAACCGTCTGGCCGGCCAGCGACTGGACGATGTGCGCGTGCAGGTTAAAATTCACACAGGTCATGTAGTCGGGGTGAAAAAGGCTGTGGTTGATCAGCGCGCCATCGGCGCGGACATTGTAACCGCGAAGCCAGTCTTTGACCGGCTTCCCATCCACGACCGCCTCGCTCTTGAGGTCCTGCTCCAACGCAAAAGCGGAAATCATCAACTCGCTGCCGATGCGTTTCCATCGTGGAGCGTGGGGATGCTTTGGCATCATGGCGCAGGCGATCTGATGAACCGTGGCGTTCCACGCGTTCTCCTCGGCCTTGGTGTCGCCGCCTTTGCCGTTCCAATACGGCACGCGATAATCGGGCGCGAGAAAACGATTCGCCTCGAACTCCACGATCTCCACCAACAAGCGCCGGGTCTCCTTGTCGAGTTGGTCCCACAACATCCAGCCGGCTTGGGCGAGGTCCGCGGCCCAGAACGGCGACTGCCACGGATACTTCCAGCTTTCGCGGTTATGCGCCCGCGCGGCGGCCTTGATCAACCGCAGCGTTCGCGCCAACGCCTCGTCGAGCGGGACACCGACGGCCTTCTCGTCAAACACGCCCGTCTTCAAAACGATTGCCGACGCAACCGCCACGGAGCAGACGGGCCGGGTGAAGTTGTGTGGGTCCACCTTCTTAAAGTCCCGCCAGCCGGTCTCCACTTTCGCGGCGCCAGCCGGCGCCCACGCGAGGTTGTAGCGCGCCGCGTTCAACAGCGGTCGCGCAGCAAGCTGGAGATTATCGTTGGGCGCTGCCCGATGCTCGAAACGTTTCCAATTGATGGGGACAACATCGGCCTCGCCTGCCAAGGCCTGAACAGTGGCGAGGACGAGGATTGCAGCGCACTTCACGCCCACAAGTTCTCGCAGGTGGCGTGCATCACGACCCGGGTTGGCGGACCGTGTGAGTGCTTGTGGTTGTGGGCGTCGTTGACGCCGGTGTAGAACAAATGCCAGAGGCCAGCGCGTTGAACGAGCGCGTGCGGCGCGTAGATGCCGTAGCTGTCCGGTTCACCCGGCTCGCCACGCGGGATCCAAGCGCGGCGCTGATCGCGCTGCCACGTGATCCCGTCGGCGGAGAAACAGACTTCCAAATCCATCGTCTGGGCTTGGACGCGGTAGTGGCCGAGCATTCCGATGCGCCCGCGCGGCGTGTGCGTGACCGACAAATAATAGAACTGCTGGTCAACGGGATCGTTGGCATCCGCCACCAAGATGCGCCGGCGATTTGTCCAATCGAGTCCGTCCGTGCTCGCGTAGCGGTCAATCACGCGAATCCAACCGGCGGCGTTGTCGTGGGCGATGTATCTCGGATCATCTTTGGGAACCTCGATCAACGCCACCGAGTACATCTCGAACGTGCCGTCGGGCAGCCGATAAACATTCGTGGCGTCGTTCGACACGAGCCGAACGGGCGCCGGCGGTTCGTTGTCGGGACGCGTCGCCACCTTTTTGGCGAGACGGCTCAACCCAGCCTCAGCAGCGGTCCGTCCGTCCACGGCGCGGTCGCTCGGATGGTAGAGGCAAGGCCGATGCGGGTCGAGCACCCGAAACCGCCGGCCATCGTCGCTCTCGGCGGCCAAGTAGCGGACGACCTTTGGTCCGTGCGCCCAGAAGTAGAGACGGTGCCGATTGCCGGGCAGTGGGACATGCACGGCTTGAACTGGACGCCAGTCGCGCGGCAGGTTGCCAATCGCCAGCGGCGCGTCGGCCGGCTCGCCTTCGCTCAACACGGCCGGGCAACGCTTCATCGGCTGGCCGGGGCGGCCCTCCGCGATGCCAACGTTAAACGGAACATTCTTACCGGAGACCGAGAACCAGAGACGCCACGCGCCACTGTCGAGCGGCTCGACAACGCTCGTGAAATTCTGCACCCGGCCGGACTCGTCGGAAGCCAGCACAACGCCGCGTTTGCGCCACGGATTAGCTCGCAGCCGCGTGGATGTTCTCGACGATGTAACACACGAAGTCAGGGATACTGCCCCGGCGCCAACAGTGGCCATCGTCTTCAGGAACACGCGTCTGTTGATGTTATTTTGCATGGTGGAAATGAAGTCTAGTCGCGGCCTGTGTGAACACAAGCACCGAATCCCCGCCGGGCCAGAGAAGTCATCATGCGCCGCGTGATGGTTTCGAGGACGCGCCTCACGCGGAGCGTGAGGAGTACTTTCATCGCTTCGCGCGCTTTTGGAAAGTCTTTCGTTCGAGTTCCCGGCCATCCAGGGTCTTGAGGGTGGCGGTCATCTGGCTGGAGTTCTTGTCGAATGTCAGAAGCAGATAGCTCGCGCTCTTGTCGAGGAAGGCGGCTTTCGGATCAATCCCGAAGCTGCCATTGCCGCGCACCGATGAGTTGTAGTAAGTGAAACCGTTCACCTCGGTCCGCTCGGCGTGATAACACTCGCCGGAGATGCCGAGCGTGCCCTTGCTGATCAGCCGTTCCCACGCGCCTTCGGCGTGCGAGCGCACGGTGCCGCTGGTCTCGCCGTAGAGCGTGATCACGAAGCCCGCCTTCGTGGCGTTCATCGCCTGCTCGTACCACTTCAACTGCTCGGAGTCCTTGCCAAACGGATGACACGCCTGGTTCGGCGTCCCGAAGTCGCGCGTGTGGCTCATGTCCACCGAAATGAAGCGGAGATCGAAGTCCGGCATGTCGAACGTCCAGAGCCATTCCTTGCCGGGCAACGCGAAGAATTTCCGATAGCCCGTGGCCTCGATGTCGTAGGTTGGCACGTCGGGGCCGGTGCTCTTGGGACGGAGTTTGCGGTCGAGATTGCCCAGCGACGGCATGAACGGCGTCGAGCGAAACAGTTCCCGTTGCGTGTCAATCAGTTTGCTGTGCGACTTGGTGCATTCCGGATCGCCCTCCTTGCCAAACTCATATTGCATGGCGGTGTCCCCGGCCGACACCAACAGGTGAACATCCTCTTTCCTCAGCGCGGTGAAATCCAACTTTGCATCGGCCCGGATATTGGCGACCACGGCGATGCGCAACGTCTTCGTCGGATACCCTTTGAACGTGGCGGTCTCGGAAGCCTGAGAGCCGGTCTTCACCCGGTAGTGATACACCGCGTCCTTCTTCGCCAACGGAATCTCCACATGATGAAGCGTACGACTGCCCGAAACCTTCGCTGTCGCACCAAGCTTGGACGAAGTACCAAATTCGACCACGGAATCTCCCGGCTCGGTCGTCTCCCAACTAACGACGATCTTCGATGGATCCGGCGACTGATGCGTGAGCCAGATACGTTCCACCGCAGCGAACGCCGGCTGTGAAAGCAGAAACGAAATGGCGGCGAAGATGGCTGATTTCATTATTACTCCTACTGTTGTCACCCCGAGCTTGCGAGGAATCTCAAACTTTTCTCCGGAGGGATTCCAGAGATTCCTCGCTGCGTTCGGAATGACATTCGTCGTCATGGATTCCTGCCGGGGAAACGGTGGCCTGTCGCTTTCATCTTCACGCTGTAGAGCGACGTGCGCGCGGTGACGAAGAGCGTCTTCATGTCCGGCCCGCCAAACGCGCAGTTGGCCGGGCCTTCGGGGAATGTGATGAGGCCAAGCGTCTTGCCGGCAGGATTGACGACCTGAATCGCCTTCAACGAAGGCTGCGTGAGGTACAGATTGCCGGCGGTGTCCACGGTCATCCCGTCGCCGCCGCGCATTTGGCCGTCGGGAACTTGCTGGAGTTGGCAGAGTACGCGGCCTTTGCCGAGTTTGCCCGGCGACTCGACCGGGTAGGCCATCACGTCCGGTGAACCGCTCGGCAACACGTAGAGCGTCTTTTCGTCGGGCGATAGAATCACGCCGTTCGGACGCTGCAAATCGTCAATGAGTCGTGTGATCTTTCGGTCCGCCGCAACGTAATAGACGGCCATCTTGTCTTGTGGCGCCGCATCCTTTCCGAACGATGGATCGGTGAAATAGACGCCGCCTTTGCGATCCACGATGAGGTCGTTCGGCGAGTTGAAGCGTTTGCCGTTGTACGTGTCGGCGAGCGGTTCGATCTTCTTCGTGGCGACATCAATCGCAATCACCCGTCCCGCCTTGCCCTGACAAGCGATGAGCCGGCCCCGACCGTCGAACATCAACCCGTTGCAGCCCTGCGAGTCTTCCAGAAACGTCGTCAACTTGCCGGCGGTGTCCACTTTGTGGATGCGATTGTTCGGGATGTCGGCGAAATAAACGTTGCCCTGTGCGTCGGCGGCCGGTCCTTCGGTGAACTTGAACCCGGTGTGCGCCTGGACGATCTCGCCCGCCGGGCCGATGCCGGCGATGGGTTTGTTGTCCTGTGCGATGACGATGGCAGCCGCGAGAGTCACGGTGAGGAAGGTGAGAGTTTTCATGGCCGTCATTCTAGGCGGCGGCAGAGCCTGAGCAAGCGTATAAATTTACTTACGCCCGGCCCGCTGCGCCGGTGAGGTAAATCCACTTCTCGACCACCGGCACAACAGCCTCGTGAGCGAGTGTGAGGCTGTGTGGCAGCCATCGCGGATTCTTCAAGTTCAGTTCTGCATCGAGTGCCGTGCGAACAGCCGCCGTCAGTTCAGTAGCGACGTTGATCTTGCACATGCCCAAGCTGATGGCCCGCCGCAAGTCGTCGTCCGGTGTGCCGGAGCCGCCGTGCAACACCAGCGGCACTGTTGTCGCTGCGCGGATGGCCGCCAAGCGGTCGAAATCGAATGAAGGAAGGCAGGTGTAGGTGCCGTGGGCGTTGCCGATGGACACCGCCAGCGCATCAACGCCGGTTTCCTCGATATAACGGACGGCCTCCTCCGGACGGGTCAGCGTGGAATCGCCTTCGCCTTCGACGGTAATCGTGTCCGCTTTGCCGACATGCCCGAGTTCTCCTTCCACCGTGATGCCGCGAGGATGCGCCCAAGCGGCCACTTGACGCAGCGCCGCGGCGTTCTCGTCGTACGGACGAGCGGAGTAGTCCAGCATCACCGACGTAAAGCCGGCATCAATGCACTCCCGCACCATCTCCAGCGATGGTCCGTGGTCCAGATGCAACGCCGCCGGCACGGAGAAATGGCCGGCGATACCTCGCGCCATGCCCGCGTACATCGCCGGTGTCATCAGTGCGAACTCGAACTTGCTGGCCATGATGATCACCGGCGCGCGCAACCTTTCCGCCACGCGGAGCACCGTCGCCAGCACATCGGAATTCCACACGCAGAAAGCGGGCACGGCATAGCCACGACGTTGCGCATCGCGAAGCAGGTCATCCATTGGGAGGTAGTTCATGTCAGGACTGTATCATTAATTCGGATGAGGAGCCGAGCAAGCGCATAATCGTCAAAGTAGCCATCACGCTCCGCGTGATGGTTTCGAGGATGAACCTCACGCGGAGCGTGAGGAGTACAATTATTGCAACTCTGGCTTGGCGAAGTCTCCGGTCATCTGGGTGGGGAGCCGGTACACGTTGCCCTGCTTGTCGCAGAAATAGAGACGCGAGTCGGAAGGTTGACGACCGTGGCCGTCGGCCCAGATGGCGTAGAAGTCCGGATGCGCGTTGATCGGACGGCGACAGTAACCGTGATTGTATTTGCTTCCAGAAGTCATCTGTTTGACTTTGGTCCACGTGGCGCCGCGGTCGGCGCTGGTCCACATGGCGATCTCGCCACTGGTGTTGTAGGCTTGCGGCCCCGGCTCGGTCGGACCGATGATGCGCCAGAGGTCGTCGCGCTCCAAGTAGATCGAACCCATGTCGTAGTTGTTGTCGGAGCGGATGGTGCCACGGAGTTCCCACTCGCGTCCATTCCACGCAGCGGTGGTCCAAGTGCGCGGGTCGTTGACCGGTCCGGATTCGTAGCCGCCGCTGGTCGTGTAAAGCAGCACTGGGCGTCCTGCCGAATCGAAGTTCAAATCCTGCATGTAAACCTTGCGCCCCTCGGCTTCGTAGTCGTGCACGAGTGCCGGGTTCTTGACCTCCGTCAACGGAAGTTTCAGCGTCTGGCCTTGGACGTTTCGCCATGTGCGACCGAAGTCCGGGGTTTCCATGTAGTAGAGGTTGGTTCGCCAGTTCAGGCCGTTCGGCGAGGGGTGGTAGTTGAACGCGCAGGCGACTTTCTTGCCGTTGCACCAACTGACCTGATAGTGCCCTTGGTCAATAGCTGCGTAGAGGAACGGTTCGGTCCATGTCTTGCCGTCGGCGCTTGTCTGGAAATGCAGTTTGCGTCCGCCGCGATAGAGCGTTTGCAAGAACAGGAACCCCTTGTCCGGTAGATACCACGGCTGAGTGTAGGAGAAATTAGTCGTGAGCACGCATTCGAACTTGTCAATCTCGTAGGGCTTCGCGCTCTTCCAGATGAACGAGGGACGCGCTACGCCGTGCGAGCTGGAGAAGATCCAGATGTAGCCTTCCTTGTCCATCGCCATCACCGGGTTGTCGTGGGCGTCGTCGGTGCGTTTGTTCATCACGATGGTCGGACGCGGCACCATGCCGGTCTTGTGGTCGTAGTAAGAGACCATGTGCAACAATTCGATCTTGTCCTTCACGGTGCCGCCGTAGCAGAAGAACGTCTTTTGGACTTCGGGACGATAGACGGCGAACGGATTGTGGCTGGAGCAATACGTGCCCAATCCGCCACTGTACTTGTAAACGTACTCGTCGTTCTGCTTCTGGTTCGAGTACCAGATGCCGCGATAACCGTCGTCCTTGACGGAGACGAACTCGTCGGTGGTGCTGGCCGCCTTCTCCGTCTTGGCCTTCGCTTTGGCTTTCAAGGTCACGAACATGGCCGGGGTCAGCGATTCGCTGGTCCAGCGACCGACCAGCGCCGGATGCGCTTCCTTGGGCGCGGTCATCAACGACGGAATCGCATCATCGGCCAAGGCTTGCTTGTAGAATCGCACATCTTCCAAACGCCCGACAAAACCCCGGTCGCCGGACTCGATGCCGCCGATGAACAACGGCGCTTCGGAGTGCGGTACTCGGCCTTTGGCCGGGGCCGTGGCTTCGAGCTTGCCGTTGACGAAGAGTTTGATCTGCTGGCCATCGTAGGTTCCGGCGTAATGCGTCCAGACACCGGGCATTGGCAACGGAACATTAGCGTGGGTGTATTTGCCGCCGGTGAACTCCACCAGCATCCGCACGCGGTTGCTGTAGAAGTAGAGCGTGAACTGTTGGCTGGCCGCGTCGCGCCCGGCGAGGACCTGTGAGCCTTGGGTGTTTTGCGGCTTGGCCCACAAGGCAATCGTAAAGGCAGCAGCATCGAACGTCTTGCCCGGCTTGATGACGACGGCCGTCTGTCCCTTGAATTCAACTCCAGCTCCCGGCGGTTCGACCGCTTCAACAAGTGACGCCAAGACCATGGCAACGATGAAGAATGTTCGAATCATAATGGTTGACTCCTTCGTCATCTTAGCGGCAGCTTGCACAAGCGCAAGCACAAGTCCGCCGGCTATTGGGTTCCGAACGACGCCCAGTACGCGCGGTCGGTGGCGTAGCTGTCAATCGGCTCGTCGGCGCGCAACTGCGCCGGCAGGATGCCGTAACGCTGCATGGTCTGGATGTAATAGACGTTGGGACGGAAGCCGGGCATGTCGAAACGTTTCCACTGGTCGCGCTTCTGTTTCGCCGCCGTGATCGCAGCCAGCAGTGCCCGGTAATCGTCGTCCTGCGTGCTGGCAAAAACCGGCTGGCCGCAGACTCCGCCTCCACCGGCAGAAGACGCGAGCGGCGCGCGCAGCAGTAGCGATTTTTCCGGGCGTGTGAGGTTGCAGAGCGCCTGCGGCGGCAGTGCGGTGTTAAATTTGAAGTAGCCGATGCGGCCGCGAATCTGTTGGAGGTCTTTGAACTCGTGCACCAACGGCAACGCCGGGCCGTTCTGGCCGAAACGGAAGTAGAGTCCCTTGCCGATCTGGCCTTTCGCGGGCGGCGGGCTGCCGTGACACGAGCCGCAACGCCGTTCCATCGCTTCGACCGGAAACTCGACGGGATACATCCCGCAGCCGAGCGCCGCGTACGTGCCGGCGAACACCGCGCTCGACTCGATCCAGAGCCGCACCCAGCGCCGGTCGCGCTCATCGGCGTTCACGTCGTAGTGCCGGCCATCGAACAGTTCCAGCAGTCGGCTGGCGGAACTGCCGATGGTGCGCGGGGGCCGGTTGCCGTAACGCTCGTTGCGGCCATCGGAAATCAGGCCGCGCTGAAGCAGCGTGTAGTAGCTGACGCTGAATAACGGCGTGTGGTCGCCGCTGAGGTCCACGCGGCCATCGTACCGCTCCGGGCGGTGGCAGCGGACGCAGTGACGGTCAAGAATCGGCTGGATGTCGCGCGGAAAATCGAACACCTCCGGCGTGTCCGCGACGGGCCGGATGAGATCCGCTTCCCGGCCGTGAACGGCGTGGCGTTTGCCGGGTGTCAACGGCGCGCTCAGGCGCGATTCGTGGCAGCCGACGCAGCCGGTCGTTTCGCCGGGCACCACCGACATGAAACTCTGCATTCGTTTCACCGAGAGATCGTTCGCGTCCAGCGCCACGAAGAACAACGGCCGCAACACGGGCGCCTCGAAGTACGCGGAGCCGTCGGACGCCACCGGCACCGCGCCGAGCACGCGCGACAACGTGAACGTGCCGCCCGCGCTGGTCGGCCACATGCCGCCGGAGAAATTCACCGGCTTCGGCAGTTGCTCCAAGACCAGCAACTTTTTGATTTCGCCGCGCCGCACACCCGCCATGTTCCGCCCGTGGTAGATGTCCGATAAAAACAAACGCCCGGTCTTTTGCGCGGGATCAACCCGTTCAGGAATCACGTGCTCGCGCGGTCGCGGCAGGAGCGGTCGCGGCTCGTGACACTCCAGTTTCGGCGTCTCGTTCGCCGGCGCGAAGACTGGTTCGAGGTTGCCGCTGCCGTCCATCACCCAGAGGCCGGTTTTGTCGGCGACAAGGAAACAGTTCTCGTTGATGGGATACGGGTCGCGGAACTGGCGTTTGGCCGGACTGATCTGGCGCGCCGCCTTCGGGTCGTCCGGGCCAAGCGTCGGGTCAATGACGGTGATGTAGCCCATGTGCTCCGGCACGCCGTGTCCCGGCGAGAACGACGCCACCACGTGGCGGCTGCCGGGGATTGGCTTGGCATCGAGCATCACACCGCCATTGAACTGGTTGCCGTAAAACACCATCTGTCCCGTGCCGTCCGGGTTCGTCGTCCAGAGGTGATGAAACGCAAACTGGCTGCGGTCCACGTATTCCCAGCGCATGTAGAGGACGCGCCCGTCGGCCAACACCCACGGTGTGTTGTCGTGCTCGATGTTGGCGGAGATCGGGCGCGCGTTGCGACCGTCGCCGTCACAACAATAGAGCGTCGCCACCGGCGTGCGGTGGCAGTTCACAAACCGCTGGGAACGGCTCGAGCAAAACATGATGCCGCCATCGGGCAACCAGCACGGCTCGATGTCGTCGTAGGGCGCATCGGTCAGTTGCGTCAGGCGCGAGCCGTCGCTGCGGATCGTGTAGAGTTGGTAGTACGGCTGGCCGCCCTTGCGATACGAGAACAGGATCGTCTGGCCGTCGTAATGCACTTGCGGGTCGCGCACGCCCCCGCGCGGGTCGTCCAGCAGCACCGTGAGCTTGCCCGTGCGGAGATTCAACCGGCACAATCGTCCGCCGTCGGCAAAGAGCGCCGGGATTTGTTCGTTCGGCAACCCGTCGTGCGGCGGACATTCCGCAATCGTGGACGCGTAATACCCGAAGTTCGCATACCAATGATCCGTCCCGGAGACGCGTTGCGCAAAGATGATCTCCTCCACACCCGCTGCCAGCAACGTCTCGCGCAACGGTCCGGCCCCGTCAGCGATTGCCAAGGCTGAGGCCATCAAAAATGTTGCCGCTTGTTGCCGGAGCATCGTCACGATGGCCGCATCATAATCGCCGCGTCAACAAGCGCAAACGGAAAGATCCTCCGAATAAGAAGTTCGTTCATTTTGCAGGCAGAAGTTGGACGGCTTGGATGATGACGTAGCCGTCGGTGCCTTCGTTGCTGATGGTGACGACAGCGGGCTTGGCGGCGGTAAACCGGAATTTGCCGAGCGACACAGTTTTGTCGTCCAACGGCGGCGTTTCCCGTTGATTGACGCGCACGGTCGTCGCGCCGTCGGCGGACTCGATGGCGACGGGGACGTTGGTGGCGCGGTTGCGGTTGGGGACGTAGGCAAGCCGCACTTCGTAGAGACCGTCGCCCGGCACCTTCAACTCGAACCGAGCCGACTTTGCGCCTTTGTCCTTGTTCTGGTCGTGCTGGTAGGTGCCGCTGGCCTGCCATTCGCCGGTGAGTTTGGCTTGATGGGCGGCACACACGATGCCGGGCATGCCGGTTCCTTCGAGGATTTGTTTGTCGGCGAGGAGACGGGCGCGGAGTTTGTCGTAGGCGACGTTCTGCACGGACACGTTGTCGTCAATGGCAAAACACGCCGCAGTGGCGGCGCTCTGGCCGAGGATCATGAAGACCGGTTCCATGCGGACCGAGCCGTAGGCGATGTGGGAACTGGAAACGCAGACGGGCACGAGCAGGTTGTCGCACTGGCCCGGCTTCGGGACGAGCGCGCCGTAGGAGATCGAGTACGGGCCTTTGGTGGAGACGCCGATGTCGCCTTCGTTCTGCACGTAGCCTTCCGGTGTGATGTAGCGCTGGATGTTGTGCGAATCAATTGCGTACGACCCCATGCCGACCGGCTCCGGGGTCGGGCGTTTCTTCAAAAGCTCGTTCTCGGTCATCACGTATTTGCCGATCATCCGGCGCGCTTCGCGGATGTAGAGTTGGTGCGACCAGTTGCCGTTGTCGGTGAACTCGTCCTTCGGCAGGCCCCACTGCTTCATCTTCTCCTGCACGTCGGCGGGCACGCGGGGGTCGTTGGCGATGAAATACAGCCAGCCTTTCTGGTAGGTCTCGTGTTCCTTGATGATCTCGCGTCGGCGTTCGTAGGAGGCGTCGGGATAATCGTGGTTGTAGCCGATGTTGTCGGTGCTCATCGGGCCGTGGTTGTTGGTGTCGGTCTTGCGGTTCGGGATCGGGTCGAACTTGTGGAACGTCTCGCGCCAGCCGGCGTTGAAGATGCGAAGAAGCAATTCGTACTGTTTCGGGTCGTAGCCTTCCGGCTTCGGGAACGGCACCCGGTTCTCCGGCACATCAGTCAGGCACATCCGGAAACAGTACGCCTGGACGCCCTTGTCGGCAGCGCCGTACTCGCCGGGCGGCTTGGCGCTGATGCGCGGCAACACGCCGCTGGCCGGATCGCCCGGCACGACGTACGGGCTGATCTTCTCTTTCAACACGCCGAAATGATGCCGGTGATGCAACACGCCGGTCTGGACGCCGGCCCATTGCTCGTCGTACTGGCTCTTCGCCTCGCGTCCGACGTGATACTCGATGCCGGCGGCGGCCATCAGGTCGCCTTCGTACGTGGCGTCAATGAACATCTTGCCCGTGTAGGTCTTGCCGCTGAGCATCGTGATCGAGGTGATGCGCGCGCCTTTCTTCTTCACTCCCTTGGCGCGGTCGAGCCATTCGCTGCGATGAACGGGAATCTTGTATTCGCGCACGAAATCCTCGAACACCCGCTCGGCCACGCGCGGCTCGAAAATCCACATCGTGCGCTGCTCGCCGTCAATTGCCGGTGTGCCTTGGCCTTTGTTGCCGTACTCCTCGGGTTTCTGCCAGCGCCACGCCTCGGTCTTCTGGTAGTGCTGCCAGACACGGTGGTAGAACTCGCGTGACAACCCGCCAATGACCGCCTTCTCGCCAGTGTCCGTCCAACCGAGGCCGCCGCTGGAGAGGCCGCCGAGATGTTTGTCTGGGCAAACAATGACGACCGACTTGCCCATTTTCTTTGCCTGCACCGCCGCGATGACGCCCGCGCTCGTGCCGCCGTAGATGACAACGTCGTGTGCCGACACCACGCACGCGCTTAGTAAAAATGCCAGGATGAATTTCATGCGCCGAGTGTAATCTGCGCCGGCTCATGTGGCAAGCGACAGTGGCAAGCGAGGCGCTTGCCCTACAATGCACTTCTTGCTAGAAACGCGACCACCGTGTCAACCAAGCAGAACATCACCGAATTCCGTGTCCGCTACAGCGAGACCGACCAGATGGGCGGATTCTACAACTCGCGCGCGCTCGAATGGTTCGAGTGCGGACGAACGGACCTGCTCCGTTCGCTCGGCCTTCCCTACGCCGAGATGGAACGGCGCGGCGCATTCTGTCCCGTGGTGGAAGCTCACGTCGAGTTCAGCGGACGGGCGCGCTACGATGATTTGCTGCGGATGACGAACCGTGTCGCGCTCGCCGGCAAAGCCCGAATCCGTTTCGATCACGAAATTGTCCAAGCCGCCACCGGCGCGCCGGTGGCCAGCGGCTACACCGTCCACGCCGTCGTTGACGCCACCGGCAAACCGATCCGTCCCCCGCCGTGGCTTGGAGAATTATTGGGGTAGCCGCACCCTTTACGGGTGCGCGGGTGACGCAGGCGTGACGCCTGCGGCCACTGCGGCGGGCTGAAACCCACTGCAATTCTCCGTGAGACGGAAACGAAACGTGCTGGAGAAGAAACGCCCTTTGATCAACAAACTTTGACGGGTCGCGAGCCAGACGCCCCCCGGCATCCGCTGCCGTTCCGACACCAATTCGCAACGGTGCAACGCTCCCAAAATTCCGAACCACCCGAACGAGACGGGTTCCAATAGCGTGACCGAAAACTTGGCGGCATCCGCTTCCGCTTCATCCACCCACACCGTGCCCGCCAACTGGTTCAGCAGCTTGTCAGCGATGGTCTTCGCCGGAAGTTTCTCCATCTTGGGGCGAAACGACACCACCAACGTGGGGCGCTCGTGCAGAACGATTCGTTCCTTGACCTGAAACTGGAAACGCTCCAGCAACTGCATCGTCACCCAGCCTTCCTTCTGAGCCGCCTTCTTCTTAACGTCCACCCCCGCGAACTTCTGCCGGAGCCGTTCTTCCCTCTCTGCTTCCTTGCGCAGTTCCGCGTCGGTCACCTGCCGGCCTTGGATTTTGATCAGTCGTTCCAACGGTAATCCGCCGGCCCAGCGCACCTGATACAACCGTTCTTCCGATTTCGCCGTCTGATCGCGCCCATCCAATTCCTCAATCACCAACCATTTTTCGTAAGTGTACTCCGGGCCTTGCTCCGCTTTCGCGAGCGCTTGCGACCGGGCAAGCAGTCGCTGCATCACCGTGTCGCCATCCGGCAGCGGATCGGCCGCACGGCATAGGACGGCGGCAAGCAGCAGCATCGCGATGACTGACCTTTTCATGCGCCGATACTAATCCGTACCGACTCTCGCGGCAACACCGCCAGATCAAATCGCTTGAGCAACTCCTTCGGCATCGCTCGCTCGCCAAGCTCCGCCCAGCCGCAGCTTGCCGCAAGCGCGCCGATGATTTTTGCGGCGTCAACGCCGGCTTCACGCAGTGCCGCCAGTCGAGTCGAGTCACGGCGTTTCGCCATCCGGTGGCCGGCGTCGTCGAGCACCAGCGGAACGTGGAGGTAACGCGGCGGCGTCAGTTTCAGCGCGCGATACAACAACACCTGCCGGGCCGTCGAGCGGAGCAAATCATCGCCGCGCACCACTTCAGTCACGCCTTGAAAATTATCATCCGCGACAGTCGCGAGTTGGTAGGCCGCAACGCCATCATTGCGGAAGATCACAAAGTCGTCTGATTCAAACTCGCAACGTCCGTGCACGGCGTCGTCGAACTCGACTCGCGTGTCGTCCACCTTGAAACGCCACGCCGGTTTGCGGTCGCTCGTGTGGTGCGTTTTGTTCCGGCAGGTTCCGGGGTACGCAGGGCCTTCGTCGCCGGCGTGCGGGGCTTGCGCGACCAACTCAATCTCGCGTCGGCTGCAGACGCACGGGTACGCCAAACCAGCAGCGCGGAGTTGTTCGAGCACGGCAGCGTAGGCGTCGTTGCGGCGGCTTTGGTAAAGCGGTTCGCCGTCCCAATCGAGTCCGAGCCAGCGCAAATCTTCGAGCGCCTGCTCGACGTAGCCCGGTTTCACGCGGGCCTGATCAAGATCGTCAATCCGCAGCAACACGCGCCCTCCCGCGGCGCGCGCCGAGAGCCACGCGACGAGAAATGTGCGCGCATTGCCGAGGTGCAGGCCACCGCTGGGTGTGGGAGCAAGGCGTCCGACAATCATGGCGCCATGATTCATCTTTGTCGGTGGCCGCCATCAAGAACGACGGTTCCTTGCACTAACCAATGTTTTGTCATGAGGGTGACGGTTGTTCCAACTGTCGGTAAACTGGCTCGCGCTCTCGGTCGCCGCGCGGAGTGACATCGAAACGGCGATGGTAGTCTCGCGAGAACTCTTGGGGACGCGCATAGCCGACCCGATACGCAATCTCCGTGATTGGCAAATCGGTGTGCTGCACCAAGCCACGCGCGTAACCAAGACGAATTTCCCGCAACCGTTTCATGGGTGACAGACCAGTAGCAGCTTTGCAGGCGCACGCAACGGATCGTGCGCTGGAGCCACTGAGGCGTTGAACATCCGCAAGTGTAATAGGTTCTTCCAGCCGGCTGCGGAGTTGTTTCTCAATGCGCCACCAAAGTTTTGCACCCAGCTGAGGCGCCATCTTGAGGTTGTCGCGCGATAACAAATGGTGAAGCAATTCCAACAGTACGCGGTGACAGTGAAACTGCCTTTCCAACGGCGGCATTGAATGATTCCGCCACAACGACAACAGCCGCCGGCCGAGTCGCAGCGTCGTCGCATCAGCCCGCAGGACGCGGCGGTCGTCAGGCGGCGGCGGAAGCGTGGGGGCATGGAAGTTGATGGTGATGAACCGCCACGGCGCACGAAGAATCTCGCCGCGGACCGGTTCGTTCTCGTGATACCACACAACCGCGTTCGGACCGAATGCTTCGGCTCGTCCTTCGGACCACTGGCTCACGGTGCCAGCCGTGACGATGTGCAACAGATGACCGGGCAGACTTTGGGATTGAAACCGGACGGTTTGTGTCCGCTCGATCTCGTCCACCAAGATCAACCGCTGAACCGGCGTATCGAGGCCAGCGTCCGTTGCTCTTTCGCGTGTTGGCGCCACGGCACGGCATGATAAATAGCCGTGGCAAGAATAGCGACATTTTTTGGGCAGCGGTGCGAAGCGCGCGGCGCGGGGACCGGCTACAACCAACTCCATGAAAAACATCTACTACGTCGGTGATTGGGCGGTGATGCTTGGCCCGGTGTTTGCCGAGACGCCATTCAACTACGCCTGGAAAGGCACGGACATTTTCAACTACGGCCACTGGCTCAAAGACGCCATCGAGTCGGGGAGTCAATACCGGGTGACCAGCGTGCCGACTTGGGAGTTTTACCGGTTGGCACCGGGGCGCTATGAAGAAATCCTCACAGAGTATGATGCCTTCGTGTTCTCGGATGTTGAAGCGAAGAATTTTCAGCTTGCCCCACAATTCTTCGACCGCAGCAAGTTCGGCAAGAAACCGCTAACGTTTCCTGACCGTGTCCGTCTGACCGTCGAAGCGTTGCGCGCTGGCAAACACATGCTGTTTCTGGGTGGCTGGCTGAGTTTCAACGGCGAGATGGGTAAAGGCGGCTGGGGTCGCACGCAGTTGCGGGAGGTATTACCTGTCGAATGTCTGGAGCACGAAGACCTGCGCGAGAGCACGGAAGGTTGGCGGGGCCGCGTAGTGAAACCCAATCATCCGATCTTCGCGGGTCTCGATCTTGCGACGATGCCGCCGATTCTCGGCTACAACATCGTCAAACCCCGGCGCGGCTGCGAGGTGTTGGCGGTGTGGGAGGGCACACGCGATCCCATGATCGCCGTCGGCCGGTTCGGCAAGGGTCGTGTGCTGGCCTACACATCCGACCCGGCGCCGCATTGGGGCTGCAACTTTGTTTACTGGAATCAATACCAGCAGTTCTGGCAAAATGCAGCAACGTGGCTGCTGCGCAAAGAAGAGGAGTCGAAATGAAACGTTGCATTGTGTGTTTGCTGCTGACCTTCTACATTTCGATGTGCGAAGCGAACGACGCGACAAAGTCGTTGTTGCACCGATTGCTGCCGAAGCATGCAGACCAATTCGTTTTCGAGACGATTGCTGCGGACAACGGTTGTGACGTGTTCGAGATCGAAAGCCGCGACAAGAAAGTCGTCATCCGCGGCAACAATGGCGTGGCGATGGCGATGGGATTAAACTGGTTTCTGAAACATCACTGCCACTGCCACGTGTCGTGGTATGGCGACCAGTTGAACCTGCCGCAGCCGTTGCCGCGCGTGGAGCCGAAGGTCCGGCGCGTGAGTTGGGCGAAGCATCGTTACTTCCTGAACTATTGCTGCTTCGGCTACTCGCTACCGTGGTGGGACTGGAAGCAGTGGGAGCGGCTAATTGACTGGATGGCGCTCAACGGCGTGAATATGCCGTTGTCGGTCACGGGACAGGAAGCCGTGTGGCAGGCCGTGTATCGCCGGCTTGGCATGAGCGACGCGCAGATCACCGAGTTTCTCGCCGGGCCGCCGTATCTTCCGTTTCAATGGATGGGTTGCCTCGACGGCTACGGCGGACCGTTGCCAAAGAATTGGATCGCGAAGCACGAGGAACTGGAAAAGAACATTCTCGCTCGCGAACGCGAACTCGGCATGACGCCGGTGTTGCAAGGTTTCACCGGCCACGTTCCACCGGCAGTCGCGCAACTTTTCCCGAGCGCCCCGTTGCAACGCGTCAAATGGATCGAATGGGAAACGAATCTGCTCGATCCGCTAGACCCGCTCTTCGCGAAGATCGCGAAGATGTTCTTGGAGGAACAGGCGAAGCGATTCGGCGCCGGTCACTTTTACGCGGCGGATACGTTCATCGAGATGGTCCCGCCGAACGGGGACTTGAAATATCTCGCCGACCTCAGCCGTGCCATCTACGACGGCATGGCCACGAGTGATCCGCAAACCGTGTGGGTGTTGCAAGGTTGGGCATTCATGTTCAAGCGCGAGTTTTGGACTCAACCACGCATCAAGGCATTCCTCGACGCGATTCCCAACGACCGGCTGGTCATACTCGACTTGTATTGCGAGAACAAACCGATGTGGGACAAGACCGATGCGTTCTGCGGCAAACCGTGGCTCTGGTGCAACGTGCAGAGTTTCGGCCGGACGGCCGGTTTGGGCGCGGCCCTCAACAAGAACAACGAAGGCCTGTTCGCTGCGCGGCGCGACCCGACGAGCGGCCAACTCATCGGCCTCGGCTTTGTCAATGAAGGACTCTGCTACAACCCCGTCGCCTACGATTTGATGTTCGAGAACGCTTGGCGTGACGAGCCGGTGGACATGAAGGCGTGGATTAACGATTACGCGCATCATCGGTACGGCCGGAACAATACCGGAACACAACGCGCTTGGCAGATACTGTTCGACTCGGTTCTCAACACACCGGCCCGAAGTGCGTCGGCAGTCACTTCCGTGCCGACGCTGGCCCGCTCACGCTGGATGACTCCTTACGATCACGTTCGTCTGGCCGAGGCGTGGCGCGATTTGTTACAGGCGGCGGACGAACTCGGCAGCGTGGACACGTTCCGTTTCGATCTGGTGAATGTCGCGCGTCAGGTGCTCGCTGATCACGCAGGTCTGCTCCACAACAACATGGCCAAAGCGTGGCGCGCGAAAGACGCCGTGCAGTTTGAGAAGGCGGCGCGGCGTTTCCTCGACCTGATCGCTGACCTTGATGAGTTGCTCGCTACGCGAGAGGAATTCCTGCTCGGTCGCAACCTCGAAGACGCCAAGCGTTGGGGTGGGAAGTGTGAGTGGAACGCCCGTCGTGTGCTGACGCTCTGGGGCGAGACGCAGGCGATCAATGATTATGCGCGCAAACAATGGTCGGGGATGCTGAACGGTTACTACGCGCCGCGATGGAAACAATTCCTGGACGCTGCTGCCGAATCGCTTCGCCGCAACGCGCCTTTCGACGAGAAGAAGTTCAACCAAGAGCTTGTGAAGTGGACGGCACAATGGTCAGACCGTCGCGAAATGTTCCCGGCGAAACCGCGTGGCAACAGCGTCGCCGTCGCGCAAAAACTTTGGGCGAAATACAACGGCGACTTCAAACCGCAGCCGGTTGAGCAAGACGCCGTCAGTCTAACGACCGGCAAACCGGTGACGTGTTCGAATGCGCTGCCGGAGCATCCCGCGCGACTGGCCAACGATGGTGTCCGCTTTGACAGCAACAACTATTGGGCGACGGATGTGAAGCAAGACCCCACTCCGTGGTGGCAGGTGGATTTGGAGAAGCCGATGACCGTTGGTCGCGTAGTCGTTGTCTGTTATTTCAACGACGAACGTTACTATGGCTTCACTGTCGAGGTATCAAACGATGCCCAACACTGGGAGATGGTCGCCAACCATCGCAACAACAAAGAGCTTTCTACCGAGGACGGCTACACTTGCGCCTTCACGCCGCGCGCCGTTCGTTACATCCGCGTCACGCAACCGCACAACTCCGCCAACACCGGCCGCCATCTCGTGGAAGTGATGGCCTTCTATAAATAATTCTTCTGGCCGGCGGCAAAGATGATTTCGGTCTCTTTAGACGCTCGTCTTGCCAAGCCCGACTAATCCGTTACAGTACCACCGCGAGTTTATGACCGGTGAGTTCATCGAGATTGTCGGCGCACGGCAGAACAACCTCAAGGGCATCAACCTCAAGCTGCCCTTGGGCGAGCTGACCGTCGTCACCGGCGTCAGCGGCAGCGGCAAATCGTCGCTGGCGTTCGACACGATCTACGCCGAGGGCCAACGCCGCTACGTCGAGACCTTCTCGCCATACGCGCGCCAGTTCCTCGACCGCATGGACAAGCCGAAAGCCGACCGCATAGACGGCATCCCGCCCGCCATCGCGATTGACCAGACCAACCCCGTCAAGACAAGCCGGAGCACCGTCGGCACAATGACGGAACTCAACGACCACTTGAAGCTCCTCTTCGCTCGCGCCGCGCAACTTCATTGTCGCGGCTGTGGCAAGCCCGTTCGACGCGACACGTCGCAGAGTATTGGCGATCAGCTATCGGCTATCAGCGGTCAGCTTGTCATCAGTTTTCCGGTAAAGATCCCCAAGAACTTCACCGAACGCGAAGTCCGCGACCTGCTCGCGAAGCAAGGCTACCGGCAAATCGAGAAGCGCGGCGACACATTCGAAGTTTTCCAAGACCGCATCGAGAACGCGCCGCGCACTCGCGCCCGACTCATCGAGTCGCTCGAAGCCGCCCTCAAAGCCGGTCAAGGCCGTGTCACCATCCATCACTCCACCACTCCACCACTCCATTTCTCCACCGATCTTCACTGCGCCGACTGCGACATCCATTACCGCGACGCCACGCCGAACCTTTTCAGTTTCAACTCCGCCATCGGCGCGTGCGAGGAATGCCGTGGCTTCGGACGCACCATCGGCATTGATTACGATCTCGTCGTTCCCGACAACACGAAGACGCTCGCCAGCGGGGCCGTCAAACCGTGGCAGACCGAGAGCTACTCCGAATGCCAGGACGACCTGATGGAGTTCGCGCGCAAACGCAACATCCCAACCGACATCCCGTGGCGCGGCCTCACCGATGCACAGCGGCGCTGGGTGCTCGACGGCGAAGGCGAATGGGCAGACCGGAAATGGTACGGCGTGAAACGTTTCTTCCGCTGGCTCGAAACCAAGAGCTACAAGATGCACGTTCGCGTCCTGCTCTCGCGCTACCGCACGTACGTTCCGTGCCAAGCCTGCGGCGGCGCGCGCCTCAAACCCGACGCGCTGCTTTGGCGGATTGGTGCAGGCCGCGTGACCTCACGCGGCGCCGCGTCGGGTGACGCGGCCTACAACGGCCTCACCATCCATGATGTGATGATGTTGTCGCTCGCCGATTGCCACGCCTTCTTCCGCGACTTGAAGTTGCCGGCGCCCCTCGACGAAGCCACTGACCTGTTGCTGAACGAAATCCGCACTCGCCTCCGTTACCTCGTGGACGTCGGTCTCGGCTACCTCACGCTCGACCGGCAATCCCGCACGCTCAGCGGCGGCGAAATCCAACGCGTCAACCTCACGACCGCGCTTGGCACCTCACTCGTCAACACCCTCTACGTCCTCGACGAACCGAGCATCGGCCTCCACCCGCGCGACATCAGCCGGCTCATCGCCATCCTTCACCGCCTCCGCGACGCCGGTAACACGCTTCTCGTCGTCGAGCACGATCCCGACCTCATCCGCACCGCCGACAACATCCTCGACCTCGGTCCCGGCCCCGGCGAACGCGGCGGCGAAATCGTCTTCTTTGGCCCGCAAGCGAAGCTCTTGAAGAGCAAGCGCTCGCTGACCGCGAAGTACCTCGTGGGACAAGCGTCCCGCTTGTCCCGCCGTCCCGCAAGGACAGGCGAGACGCCTATCCTACGAATCCTCGGTGCCGCCGAGCACAACCTCAAGAACCTCGACGTCACCATCCCGCTCAACCGCCTCGTCTGCATCACCGGCGTCAGCGGCTCCGGCAAATCCACGCTCATCCAGGACGTTCTCTACAACGCGCTCGCCAAGCTAAAGCACAAACCAGTCGAGCAGCCCGGCAAGCACCGTGCCATCAAAGGCCACGAACAGATTGCCGATGTTGTGATGGTGGACCAATCGCCGATTGGCCGCACGACGCGCAGCAACCCCGCCAGCTACGTCGGCGCGTTCGACGCCATCAGAAAACTTTTCGCCGCCCAACCGCTCGCCAAGGAACGCAACTACACCGCCGGCACGTTCAGCTTCAACTCCGGCGAAGGCCGGTGCCCCACGTGTTCCGGCAACGGATTCCAACACATCGAAATGCAGTTCCTCAGCGATGTTTATCTCCGCTGTCCCGATTGCGACGGACGCCGGTATCGTGACATGGTGCTCGAGGTGAAGGTTGTAGGCCGCGTGACCTCACGCGGCGCCGCGTCGGGTGACGCGGCCTGCAACATCGCCCAAGTCCTCGACCTCACGGTGAACGAAGCATGTGAATTGTTTCCAGAACTGCCCGGTCTTGAACCGTTGCGCGCCGTCGGTCTCGGCTACATCAAGCTTGGCCAGCCGGTGCCGACGCTCTCGGGCGGCGAAGCGCAACGCCTTAAACTCGCCGGGCACCTTGTGGGACAAGCGTCCCGCTTGTCCACCTCTGACAACCTGGGCAAGCGGGCCGCTTGCCCCACGCTTTTCCTCTTTGACGAGCCGACAACCGGCCTGCACTTCGACGACATCGCGACGTTGTTGAGGGCGTTCGATCAACTGCTGGTGCGCGGCCACAGCCTCGTCGTCATCGAGCACAATCTCGACGTTATCCGCGCCGCCGATTGGATCATTGACCTCGGCCCCGAAGGTGGCGACGCCGGCGGCGAGATCGTCTGCACCGGCACACCGGAGCAGGTGGCGAAGTGCGAGCGCAGCCATACTGGCAGGGCGTTACGAAAACTTCCCGCCTATGCCCGACAGAAACGCCGCTGAACGAGACCGCCCGGCAACCTTTCGAGATTTGCCGTATGCAAGACCGACCAGCAGCGCTACGTGCTTGTCACTGATTACGGTCTTTTACTCTGTTTTGGCGAGTTGATGTTTGCACTTTACTGTTCTAACAACCACTTTCGAAGATTTTCGACCTGGATTTTCAGAAATTTATCAATCTCTGGCTGTATCTTTTCCTCGTCCATTTCACCAAGTTCCACTTTCTTTTGGAAATCGCTGCGGCGATTTCCACATTCATTCCTAATTGCACGGACACGCTCAATCAGCTTGTTTGGATCACAGGCAGTAACTACTGTCATCCCAGAGCTGATTTGCCAGTCGTTGTAGAAACCTCGCCCATCAGGATCGCTTTTCCAGTCCGCAATCACTGACACCGACAAACTTCTGTCGGTCGCAAACGCTATTGCCATCACAGGTTTTCCCTTAACGCCTCTTTCACTAAGCATTCCACCACTAGGGGTCGTCACAAATAACTTGAAGTCAAAACCCACCAACTTACTGAATGCATCCTTCACAGACTCCATTGTAGGCACTTCTCCGGCTTGGTTTTCGACCCCATTGAGAACTCCGATGAGTCGCACATACTGTTTAGTATTCAACATCTCGATGATTTCTTTTGCTCCCTTTCCTTTCAAGGTTGTTTGAAACCCTTCCAAGCTGTGTGAATCCAAAACAATTAAGCCCAACGGGTCACTAAAGCGGCTAAATGTTTTCTCGATGATCGTCAGCCTTTGGTCGGCAGATTCCTTGGCCTGTTTGGCATCTGCATCTGCCTTTTCTTTAGCCTTCGCTTCAGCATTTAGACGTTCGACCTCTTGTTGCTTCGCGAAGTCTTTCTGGCGCTGAGTCCGTTCATTTTCACTTTTTGCTAAATCACGATAAGTGGCTCTTACCGGATCATTGTACCAACCATAGAACTTATAAGCCCCAAAGAATAAACATAGCAGTACCGCAACACCTATTGCTGTGTGTTTTGGATTCTGCAAATACCACGGCAAGTCGCTGGTCACTTTGCTGATTTTTTCGTTAAGTTCAGCCTTCTTTTTTTCACCAATATCAATTTTTTCCGCGATCTCCCCGGCCTTAGTGGAAGAAAATGCATTTGTCTTAAACTTGGCATACAGCTTTTTCCCGGCTTCGCTTTGTTGCTTCTCCAACTCAGATTTCAGTCTTTGTTCTTTGACCTTTCTCTGCGCTGTTTCGGCAGCAGCTATAGCCTTGGACTGCACGCTATCGCCTTTCACGTCAGGCTTTAGCGCGTTGATTTCCGAGATTTTATTCCGTGTATCTACAACTGCGACCCACTCATCTGGTGCGAGAACCTTTATATCAACACCCTCCCCTTCACATACTAAGAACATCTGCCCGTAAAGCGTCCGGAGAGTTCCGGTTTCCAAGGACTTTAGCTCTGTGCTAAGTGCCATCAATTTCGCCGAATTTAACATCTTATCTTTGAGTGCCATGATTTCTATCTCCTTTATGTTAACTGTGCGCTGCTATTAGTTGACTAGCTTTTCCAACTCAATGAAACCAGCATCGGCAGCCTCGGGTTCTGTAGGAAAGACTATGCACTTCCCAGCATTCCGAACGTATTGCCCCATTTGCCCCTCAATGCCTATCTTTGCGCAGTAACCGATTTCCTTGTATCCGGCATTGTTGGGGAGTGCTGCGCACATCGGCTCCGCCAAGACCCATGTCGCCTTACCTTTTATTTCTCTTTCGTGCTTTGCCATGACTGTTCTCCTATTGTCCTACTCGTATGGCTTTTCGGATCCGCCCCGTTTGTTTGCGGCAGTTTCTGGACTCTGCCTCTAAATTGATTTGCTGGTTCATCGGGTTTGATTCACTTGCTTCGCATGCGCTGAAGAGGTGTATCTGGCGTTTTCGCCTTGAGGCCAATCTGGGACATCGTTGCCGTGCCGCTGACCACGTCGTAGCGAATTTGGTATGTCGGGTGACTGTTTGACTGGTCAAAAACCTCGGTCTCAATCAGTACCTCTTTGGGATTAGCATGAATTAGTCGCACCTTACCGTCACCGCGGACAGTTTTCCCCCCTGCTACTTGAGTTAGCTTCGCGGCCACTTTGGTTACGACTACCGTATTGTCGATTGCCGGCACATCAATCGTGTTGCCGTTGATTTGAATCAGTTGACCGCTCTCGTCTCGCATCGAGTATGCTGGGGTTTGGCCGGTAAACACCCCCAAGCAGATGTCCGGTATCAGTTCTTGCTTCGCTTTCGTCTCTGACTTTCCGCATCCTGAAAGCAGGATCACCACAGCGAGTGCCGCCGCTCCATAACACGGACATAGTCCTAAGCTCATTTGTCTTTGATACATTCTTGATAAAACTCTCTTGTTGTTTCAGACATTTTTGATTCGGCTAATTTCTCAACTTTCTGAAACTTCATATTTTGGGATTTGCAGATTGATTGGATTTCTGAACGCTTTACCAGCAAGCAACGTTTGTCGGATTTCGTTCGAGACAAAAAATCCGCTATCAAACATATCTGCTCAACCAATCCATCCTCGCTTGTTGGCTTTGATTGTTCAGGATTAGCTGGAATTGTTTTCTGATTCGGTTGATTTTCTTTTCTTTTCAAAAAGAGGTCTAATTGCCTCAGGGTTTCCTTCATTTCATTCGTCATTGTGTTTTCCATTATTTTGATCGTGTGCCAGTCAGCCATTGCACAAATAAAATGGGGCGCACTTACTTGCGCCCCAGAGAAGGTACTTGGATACCTATGACAAGGCGCTTTCGGCACGCCCCTTGCGGGGCGTACTCCGAGCGCTGCTTGTCATCGGGAAGTTCCAAGTTTCTCTCTGGACAGCAGCCGAAGCTACGCAAATTGGTTTTGGTTTACTGGTTCAGTTCGATACGATTTCCTTTCATCGGCAGCAATGCTACTCCTCGGCTTATTGGTCGGCAAGCCTCGAATTCGCCTCGAATTCGCGTCATGTTCCGGCGGCATGGTTGCGCTGGCGTGGGAAGCGCGGCGCGGTTACACTGGTCTCGAACCAGCGTGAGACACAGAACCAACAACAAGATCATCGTTCGCGGGGCGCGCGAGCACAACCTCAAATCCATTGACGTTCAGATTCCACGCGACAAATTCACCGTCATCACCGGCATCAGCGGGTCGGGCAAGCCGAGTCCGCGAGACGCCGAGGGGTCAGGGCGGCAATCCACGCTCGCGTTCGACATCCTTTTCGCGTGAAACACAAAACCAACAACTGCATAACCATTCGCGGGGCGCGAGAACACAATCTGCGCAACGTCACTGTACGCATCCCGCGCGACAAGTTTACCGTCATCACCGGCATCAGCGGGTCGGGCAAGTCCACGCTCGCATTCGACATTCTCTTCGCCGAGGGACAACGCCGGTACCTCGAATCGCTCAACGCGTACGCCCGGCAGTTCGTCCAGCCGGCGACGCGTGCCGACGTGGACGCGGTATTCGGCATCCCGCCGACGGTTGCCATTGAGCAACGCACCAGCCGCGGTGGTCGCAAGAGCACCGTTGCCACCGTCACCGAGGTCTATCATTTTCTCCGGCTGCTCTTCGTAAAGCTCGGCACGCAGTTCTGTCCGGACTGCAACGTGCCGATCCAGCCGCAATCCGCCGAGTCCATTGCGGCTCGGGTCGCGGGCCGAAAACTGTTTGCGCCGTTGATTGTTGCCCGCAAGGGGCTGTACACCGACCTCGCCGAGTGGGCAGCGCGGAAAAGTTTCCGGCATCTGCGCGTGGACGGGAAGCTGTTGCCAACAGACAAGTGGCCGCGGCTTGACCGGTTCAAGGAGCACAACATCGACCTGCCGGTGCGAACGGTGGAGGAGGCATTGGAATACGGGAAAGGCGTCGCCATCGCCGGTAACACGATCTTCTCAACACGCCGGGCTTGTCCGAAATGCGAGCGGAGCTTCCCGGAACTCGATCCGCGTTTGTTCTCGTACAACTCAAAGCACGGTTGGTGTCCGAGTTGTTACGGGACTGGCCTGCAATTCGTTGGCTTCGATGAAGAACAAACCGGCGAGGAGATCTGGTGGAACGAATGGTTCGAGGGCAAGGAGCGCGCCTGCCCGGCTTGCAGCGGGAAACGGCTGCGGCCGGAGGCGTTGGCGGTGAGGTTTCAGGAGAAGAGCATCGCCGAGTTCGCGGCGTTGCCGGTTGAGGCGGCGGCAGCATTGTTCGGGAAGATGAAGTTGCGCGGACGCGAGGCGGAGATCGCGCGCGACATTCTCGCGGAGTTGCGGTCGCGGCTGGCGTTCTTGAAAGAGGTCGGGCTGGCGTATTTGTCGCTCGACCGCGCGGCACCGACGTTGAGCGGGGGCGAGGCGCAACGGATCCGTCTGGCGGCGCAGCTCGGCTCGAACTTGCGCGGCGTCTGTTACATTCTCGACGAGCCGACCATCGGGTTGCATCCGCGCGACAACCTGATGTTGCTCGACACGCTCCACGAACTCGAAGCCAAGGGCAACACCGTCGTCGTGGTCGAGCACGATGAAGAGACGATTCGCCGGGCGGAGCATGTGGTTGATTTGGGGCCGGGCGCTGGTGTGAATGGCGGGCGGCTGGTGGCGGAGGGGACGGTGAAGGATTTGATGCGGAGCAAGGAGTCGGTGACAGGGAAGTTCTTGCGTGAGCCGTTGCGACATCCGTTGCGAGTTGAACAGGCGTCTCGTCTGTTGGGAAGCGGCCAGCGAACAGGCGGGACGCCTGTTCAACTCGAAATCGTCGGGGCGACGTTGCACAACCTGAAGAACCTGAGCGTGAAATTTCCGCTCGGTCGGTTGGTCTGCGTAACCGGGGTGAGCGGGTCCGGCAAGAGCACGCTCGTCCGTGATGTCTTGTACCGGCAGGTGAAGAACAGTTCGATGCGCGCGCTGGAAGTGGACCAGACGCCCATCGGGAAGACGCCACGCTCGTGCCCGGCGACGTATGTCGGGTTCTGGGATGATATTCGCCGGCTGTTTGCGGGGACGCCGGAGGCGAAGATGCGCGGGTATGGACCGCCGCGGTTTTCGTTCAACGTCGCGGAGGGGCGCTGTCCGGAGTGCGAGGGACAGGGCTTGAAGAAGATCGAGATGTCGTTCCTGCCGGATGTGACGGTGCACTGCGAGGCCTGCCGGGGGGCGCGGTTCACACCGGAGACACTCGCGGTGCGCTGGAAGGACAAGACGATCGCCGACGTGCTGGCGATGAACGTGGACGAAGCGGTCGGGTTCTTCGCCGCGCACCGGCAGATTCACACGGGACTGAAGTTCTTGCAGGAAGTCGGTCTCGGTTATCTGACGCTTGGCCAGCAATCGCCGACGTTGTCCGGCGGTGAGGCGCAACGGATCAAGCTGGTGACGGAACTCGCGAAGACTGTAGGCCGCGTGACCTCACGCGGCGCCGCGTCGGGTGACGCGGCCTACAACGGCACACTCTACGTGCTCGATGAGCCGACGATTGGACTGCACATGGCGGACGTGGAGAAGTTGATTCGCGTGTTGCACCGGCTCGTGGACGCGGGTAACACAGTTGTCGTGATCGAACACAACCTTGACGTGATAGCGGAGGCGGACTGGGTGATTGATCTCGGCCCCGAAGGCGGCGAGGCCGGCGGACGGATCGTGGCGCAGGGGCGACCGGAAGAATTGACGGGATCTTACACGGCGCGGTTTCTGCGGCGATTCATGCGTGTTCGAGAAGCTCGACCTCGTAGCCGTCGGGGTCGGTGACGAAGGCCATTTTCATGCCGCTGCCGGAAAACTTCTGGCGCCAGCCGTCGGGCCAGATGGCGACGCCTTTCTTTTCGAGTTCGTCGCACTTGGCGATGAGGTCGGGATAACCGACGCAGGTGTGCATGAGGTCTTCGGGCACGCGCAGTGGGTAATCGGGGGAGTGGCAGAGTTCGAGGAAATGCTCGTTGCCGGGCAGTTCGAGGTAGGCAAGCTGGTTGCCGGAGGGCGACTTGTCGGTGCGCCGGGTGCAACGAAAACCGAGTTGCTCGTACCAACGGATGGAGCGTTCGAGGTTGCCGACGCGAATCCGGGTGTGGAGGAACTTGGGCATGATGGTGTCTCCTTTCATCAACAGCGAATCTCAGCCGCGAGCGTGTTTGCTTTCGGGCTTGAGGAACACGTTCAGCAAGGCGCTGACGAAGCTGAGCACCAGCGCGCCGCCGACGGCGGTCCAGAACCCCTCGACGTGGAAGGCGGGGATGAGCCAACTGACGAGCTTGAGCATGGCGGCGTTGACGACCAGCGTGAACAGTCCGAGCGTCAGGACATTGAAGGGCAGCGTCAGCACGGCGACGAGCGGGCGCACAAACGTGTTGACCAACGCGAGCGCCACGGCAGCGAAAAGAGTGGCGCGCGGATTGTCCAGCCAGATGTTGTCGAACAAGGAGTCCACAACCAGCAACGCGAGCGCGTTGACAGCCAGTTTCATCAGCAGGATGAGAAGTCGTTTGAACATGCCGGCGCAGTGTAACGCAAGCCGGTGTGAATGCAATCATTCGACAAAGGCATTGAGCAGACACGGCGGTTGTGTTACATGCACAGTATGGACATGAGCACCACGTGGCTAGTCTGGGGTCTCGGCGCGGCAGCCGCCGGCTTGGCGGCGCTGACGCTGTTGTTGTACTGGTTTGTCGTTTGCGCCGTGCTCTACTGGCATGGCGCGCGGTTTCCGACGGGCCTGATGCCGTGGCGGTATTTCCGCGACCTGCAGGATTACAAGGAAATCATTGCCGCGAAGGGCAAGACCTCGTCATTGTACTACCTGATGTTGTTCCTGACATGGACAACCCTTGCGATGCTGCTCGCGTTGGCAGTGGCCGTCTGGGACTTCCGCGAGACCACGCGCTCACTGCATCGCCGCCCGTGGTGACCGTCCGCCATCAGTGATGGCAACAGCAGGCGTGTTCGGTTTCAGCCTGTGTGGCATGAGCGACCCCGTAGCAGTCGGCAAGATCGTTCGCCAGCTTCAGGAACTTCTCGTGCGTGCCCGCGCCCATGTGGTCGCGTTCGACCGCCTCGAACGCCGCCAGCAAACTCGCCTGGTCGGCGGGACTGAACGCCTGGTCGGCCATGCTGAACAGACAATGGTCTTCCTTCTGGATGTGCTGGCGCAGCAACTCGATGAACGCGCGCCCGTTCCGCGCAAATTCCTTGGCGTTGTCGTTCTTGATGGCGTCCGCCATCGCGCGGACATACCGGCGTCCCTGTTCATGCTCATGGATCATCACGCCCGTCGGGCCGCCGTCGCGCGGGAATCCTTTGGCTTCCATCGCGGGGAACAGTTGCGCCTCCTCCTTGCCGTGGTGGCATTTGTCGGCAAACATGCGGAAGAACTCGACGGCGTCTGATGCGTCGCGTTTCTCCAGCGCGCCGGTCTGTTCGGCTTGCGCGGCCATTTTTTCCAGAACGTTCAACACCTGTTCGATCACCCGGTGTTCGGCACTGAGTATTTCGGTCGGTTTCATGGCACAACCGTAACCGCATCGTGCACGGAAACGATTGACACCGGTCAACAACAGCGTTCGACCCGGAAAAGCTCAGTGCGGCTTGGCGAACACTTGTTCGTAGTGCGGTGAGGGCAGGAAGATGCCGCCGTCGTGACGGTAATAGTCGGCGTCGAGATGAAAGACGCCCTTCTCGACCTTGGTCCACGCGGCATCGGGCATCGGATGATAGGAACGCATCGTCTGCCAGTTCTTGTAGTTCTGGTGGCCGTTGGTTTCGAGCAGACCGGTGCCGAGACCGGGGAATGGCGCGAGACGCGCAGCAACAGCTTTGTTCCACTCAATGAGAATCGGGTTGACGGTGAGATCGGCGCAAAAACAGGGCACCCCCTGTTCGTGCGCAGTCTGCGCGATCTTCATGCTCATGCTCATCGTTTTGGCGATGGGTTTGAGCGCAACGGCGCGGTAACCCATTTCGATGCGATGCCGGGCGTCGCGGTCGGTGTGAGCCGTTTCGTCGGCGGCGAGCCGGACGGGAATGTCCTTCACGCTGATTTCGAGTTCCTCGGGGAACGGTTCTTCGACAATCGCAATCTGGTCGAACGCGCCGATCTTGCGAAGGTGGTCGAGCAGCCGCAGGAGCGTTTCCTTTTTCTCGTAGCGACCGTTGGCGTCGAAATAGTACGGGAGCCGTCCGTCCTTGGTGTGCGGCGTGCGGATGTGGCCGATGGCGGCGTGGATGGCGGAGATGCGCGCCTTGTCTTTTTCGAGCATTTCCTCCTGCGTGCCCGGCTGGCCGATTTTGATCTTCATGAAGAAGTAGCCTTCCTCGGCGGCGGCCTTGATTTCCTCGATGGGCACGCCGTAGGTCATCAGCGGGATGCAGGCGGCGAGTTTGTGATGATGCGAGAGCGCGGGCTTGTACGTGGTGGGGATCATCGCGTCGAAATTCTTCACGCGATTCTCGGCGGCGTAGAGCAACCACGCAGCTTGGTCAACACCGACAAGCGCATTCAGGACAAAGGTCTTTCGGAGATGGTTGTTGGCAGTGATTTTCTGGCCGTACCGGTACAGGTCTTCGAGGATGCCGTCGAGAAGATGAACCGGCGTGGTGAAGGTTTGTCCTTTGATCATCTGCAACGCGCGTTCCGTGAGCGCATACATCAAGGTGTTGCCACCGGACTCGGAGTGTGAAGTGAAGACCGAGGCGTCGGACCACAATGTGCTCTGCGTGCAAAGACCGATTTTGCGCAAGCCGGAGTCGCTTTCGAGCAAGGCGGCGGTCTGCCACAGTTCGCTGAGATAGCCGCCCTTAAACCCGAACGGCCGAACAAGCGGTTCCCGCTCGAAGTTGGAATCAACCGACTTGATGCGGATGGGTTTCGCGCTTGAACCGGCCAATGCGAACACAGGCTGAACGAGAATCGCAGCGGCAGCGGCGCCGGAGTTCTTCAGGAATTCTCTTCGGGTGATGTTCACAGTTTCCACGGTTCGCGGTAGGAAACCGACAACATGCGAGTAGCGGCGGAATCGTCAACGATCTGCTCAGTGTCGGGATTCCAGCGAAGTTTGCGCCCCAGACGCATCGCGATGTTGCCAAGGTGCGCAACAGTGATCGAGCGATGTGCCACCTCGATGGGGGCCACGGTCTCGGCACGCGTCTTGATGCAGTCGAGGAAATTGCGACGATGATCCTGCCGGTCGACCGGGTTGCGCGCCATCCCGCCGCTGAACTGTTCGCGCAGCAGGCTCTTCGGCTCCGTCTGGATGCCGCTGCGATTGGCGTGCACCCAGCCGTTCTCGCCGATCCAGCGGACACCGCCCGGATACCGGGATCGGTCGCCAATGAACAGTTCCACGCCGTTGGCGTAGCGGCAGACGAGATGATGTTTCCCCGCCGTGTTCCAGAGGCCGTCAGTGGGAAACTCGCCGGCGCCCTCGACGGTGACCGGGCCGGTGTAATCGCAATTCATCCCCCAGTGCGCGATGTCAATGTCGTGCGCGCCGTTGTCGGTCAACTGTCCGCCGGAGTAGTCGAAAATCCAGCGGAAGTTCCAGTGACAACGTTTCTCCGTGTACGGCGCCCACGGCGCAGGGCCGAGCCACAATTCGTAGTCGAACCCGTCAGGCACCGGCATCGGCGGTTGCGGCCCGGTTGTCGGCGTGTCGGGATTGCCGACTTCCACTTTCAGGAGTTTGCCAATGCGCCCATTGCGAACAAGCTCCGCGCCAAACCGGAACTGCCATGTCGAGCGCTGCCAGCTTCCTGTTTGCCAGACGCAGCCATTCTGTTTGACGGCGTCGCACATGGCGCGCCCCTCGGCAACGGTGAGCGCGAGCGGTTTCTCGCCGTAGATGTCCTTGCCGGCGCGCGCGGCCATGATCACGGGGATCGCGTGCCACTGGTCGGGCAGCGAGATGCAAAGCGCGTCAATGTCCTTGCGCGCGATCAACTCGCGGAAATCGTTGATCTCGGCGCAATCCTTGTTGTCGTAAACCTGGTTGATCTCCTGCAACGACTGCTTGCGGCGCGCTTCGTCAACATCACAGACCGCCGTGATCTGAGTGTCGTACTGCTGAAGAAACCCTTTGACGTGCCGCAATCCCATGCTGCCAAGCCCGATCATCCCCAACGTGATCCGATTGCTCGGCGACGGGCGGCCGTCTTTGCCGAGCACGGAAGCAGGGATGATTGTCGGCGCGACGATCGCTGCCGCCGCACTCCGCAACCACGTACGACGGGAAATCGAATTCATGCCTTTGCCAGACATTGTGCGAGATGCTTTCGTGCCTGATTCACTGCGGCGGTGACTTCGCCGGCGGTCGGCAGGATGGGGATGCCGCGCGGCGTGGGGTGCATGAAGACCGATGTCCAGCGGCGATACTTGATCTTGCGGAGCGCAGCCACAATGGGACGGAAATCGAGCGGGCCGCGACCGGGCAACTGCATCAGTTCGTCATCTTTTGGCATCGGTTTCATACAGCCCTTGCCGTATTCCCACGCATAGAAATGCGCGAGCTTCGGGCCAAGTTCCTCAATCAACTTCGCCAGCAGCATCGGGTCTTGCGGCAGATGATACGGCGCAAGGGCGACGCCGAGATTCGGCGATGGTGAGAACTCCGCAAGCCAACGAACTGAGTCGGGCGACGCCAACATGCAGCCGCCGTGGTTCTCGATGCCGATGACAATGCCGGCCTTCGTGGCGATCTCAATTGTCGGTTTCATCTTCTCGACAAACGCCTTCAACTCGCGTTTGAGGTCGTCGCCGGCGAGCGTCTTGGAGCCGCCGCTGCCGGTCACGATCAACTTGGCGCCGAACCGCCGGCCAAACTCGATCTCCGGCTCCAGCTTGAAAGCGCCGAGATCGTAACGGGTGAGGCAGCCGAGCTTGACGTTGTGCTTCTTCAATAACGCAGCAAATTTTTCCTCGCCCATCTCGGTGATTTGTTCGCGCTGGTTGCCGTGCCGTAGCGGCCAGATGTCAATCGAGTCCGCGCCGGTCTTGCGGACTTCGGGCAGAATCACATCGAGCGGGAGCGTGCCGTACAAACTCGACGCAAGAATGTAGCGCAATCGGAAGTCGGAGGCCGCGCTCGCCCATTGTGAACCGAACACCAGCGCCGCCGCGCCCGCGGTAATTCGACGACAGGCTTCGCGGCGCGTGACAAGTGGCGACGCGCTCATTTCGACTTGGCGCGGGCGTCGTTCAACATCTTCATCCACTTGCCCATGTAGTGGCCGTGATCGTGGAAGGTGCGGCCGCTGACGAGATTGCCGTCCACCACGCACGGTTCATTGACGAAGATGCCGCCGCAGACTTCGAGGTCGAACTGGCATTTCGGCACGGTCGCCATGCGGCGTCCCTTGACGCAACCGGCGCGGGCGGGAATCTCGACGCCGTGACACACGGAAGCGATCGGTTTGTTCTTCTCGAAGAAATAGCGGGTGATGCGGATCAGGTCGGGATTGTCGCGGATGTACTCGGGGGCGCGTCCGCCGCTGAAAAAGATGCCGACGTATTCCTCGGGCTTGATGTCGCGGAAGGCGATCTTGGCCTCGATGGTGTAGCCTTCGTATTCGCGGGTGATGTCCCAGCCGGGTTTGACTTCGTGCAGGACCATGTTGTAGCGGCGTTTCTCCGGCCCCGCGACGACCGGCTCGAAGCCGTCCTCGATCAGGCGGTAGTAGGGGTAGAGCGTGTCAACGGTTTCCGCGGCGTCGCCGACGATGATGAGAACTTTGTTGGACATGGTGGAAGCAGGCTCCTTTGATTGCGCCGACGGGTTGCGAAGCGCGCCCATCGCCAACACGGCGGTGGTGGACGCGCCACACTCTTGCAAAAATTCCCGGCGACTGACTTTGCGCATGACGGGCGGCATCCTAATACGAGCGCAGGGAAACTCACAAGCTTTTTTGACATTGATTCTTGCGCGGTGATTGTGCGACTACATCAGGCATTATGAAACGACGCACCTTCCTCAAGACGATGGCCGCGACAGCCTTCGGGTTCCAAGTTGTTCCCTCCTTTGTGTTGGGCGTTAACGGCCAGACGCCGCCGAGTCGCAAGCTCAACCTCGCCGCCATCGGCGCCGGCGGCCGGGCCGCCTCCAATCTCCGGGAGATGGGCGACGAAAATCTCGTGGCCTTGTGCGACGTGGATGACCGTCGCGCGGCGGCCAACTTCAAGAAGTTTCCCGGCGCGAAACAGTTCAAGGACTTCCGTAAGATGTTCGATGCGATGAGCGACCAGATTGACGCGGTGGTCATCAGCACGCCCGACCACACGCACGCCGTGGTGGCCATGGCGGCATTGCGGCGCGGCAAACATGTTTATTGCGAGAAACCGCTCACGCATACCGTGGCAGAAGCGCGGGCATTGCGGAAAGAAGCATTGGCGCGCAAGCTCATCACGCAGGTTGGAAATCAGGGACATTCGACCGACACCATTCGTCTGTTTTGCGAGTGGATTTGGGACGGGGCGATTGGTGATGTGACTGAAGTTCATGCCGCCTGTGATCGTTACCCGGAAATTTACTGTCAGATCAATAAACTGGAACAAGTCCGCGCGGAACGCCCGCCGGTGCCGCCGGAACTGGACTGGGACCTCTGGCAGGGACCGGCGCCGGAGCGGCCGTATCATCCGGTTTATGTGCCGCGTGATTGGCGCGGCTGGATGACCTACGGCACCGGCACGCTCGGCGATTGGGTTTGTCACGTGGTTGATCCCGTGTTCTGGGCGCTGGATTTGGACATGCCCGTTTCCATTCAAGCCGAGGCCGACGGTTATGACCCGGACAAACACGCCGACCTCTATCCTCCCGGCACGAAGATCACGTTCGAGTTCCCCGCCAAGGGCAAACGCGGCCCGGTCAAGCTCATCTGGCATGACGGCCAGCGAACCATTCCGCGTCCCGACGACTTGGAAGCCGACCGCAAAGTCGTCGGCACCGGCGCGGTGGTCATCGGCACTCGCGGCAAGATCATGTACGGTTCCCACGGCGCCGACAGTTGCCGGATTTTCCCTGAAACGAAGATGCAAGCGTACAAGCGGCCCGACCCGACAATCCCGCGCGTGCGCGTCAGCCACCAGAAAGATTGGATCAACGCAATTCGCGAAGGCCGGCCGGCGGGGTCGCCGTTCGAGTACGGCGGACGGCTCTCGGAAGTCGGCTTGCTCGGCGCGATTGCCATTCGTTTCCTTGGCCGGAAACTCCAGTACAGCGAGCGCGCGATGCGGTTCACCAACTGCCGCGAAGCCAACGCATTGCTTCATTCGTCATACCGACGGGGCTGGAAACTGTGAACAAGTTTTCCTTGAACACGTCCATCAAAACGGAGATACCTCTGACATGAAAAAATCACTTTGCCTCATCGCGGCGCTCAGCCTCGCCGTTACCGTATCGGCTGCCTCCAAGAATCCGTTTATCGGACGCTGGGCGTTGACCCTGCCCGGCGACCGCGCCGGGTGGCTCGGCGTCGAGGAGAAAGACGGCAAACTGCAAGCCTCCGTCCTCTGGGGCGGCGGCAGCGTCGTGCCGGTGGCGAGCGTCAAGGTGGAAGGCAACAAGTTGATTGTCACGCGCATCCAGAAACCGAAGGGGAAAGACGGCAAAGAACGAACGGTCACGGAAACCCTCACCGCCACGCTCGATGGCGACACGTTGAAACTCACCACCGTCAAACGCAATGAAGCCGGCAAGGAAAGCGACCACGCCGAACTGACCGGCAAACGGATTCCGCCATTGCCGGCGCGTCCGAACTTGAAAAAGGTGAAGTTTGGCAAACCGGTAACAATCTTCAACGGCAAAGACCTGACCGGTTGGCGGCTGATCAATCCAGCCGCGCCGAACGGCTGGAGCGTGCAGGACGGCGTGTTGATGAATCGCGTCGAGAAAGACAAACGCTTCGGCAACCTCCGGACCGACCAGGAGTTTGAAGACTTCAACCTCAAGCTCGAAGTCC
This sequence comes from Verrucomicrobiota bacterium, assembly GCA_016871575.1. Lineage (GTDB taxonomy): Bacteria > Verrucomicrobiota > Verrucomicrobiia > Palsa-1439 > Palsa-1439 > CAIKAP01. The sequence goes on along the minus strand of VHCW01000005.1, from coordinate 16,069 downwards.
GCACACAGGAAAAAAGCAACAGCGGCATTTACCTGCGCGGCATCTACGAAGTGCAGATTGCGGAGAGCTACGGCAAGCCGGTGGACTCCCACAACATGGGCGCCATCTACAGCCGCCTCACGCCGGCGGTCGCCGCCGAAAAACCCATCGGCGAATGGCAGACGCTGGACATCACGTTGGTGGACCGCCACGTCACCGTCATCCTCAACGGCAAGACCATCATCGCCAATCAGCCATTGCTCGGCGTCACCGGCGGCGCGCTCACTGCCGACGAGTTCAAGCCCGGCCCGATCTTCCTCCAAGGCGACCACACCAACATTGACTACCGCAACATGGTGCTGCGCCCCGTGGTGAAGTAGTGCTCCGTCAAACTTAAGTGGACGGGAACGTTTGTAGTAACGCACGCAGTCGCGTGTTGTTTCGCGACGGAGTGCGGTTCGTTTGGCCGGAACGATCTCGCGGAACGCCACTCCGCTTCGCTGCGTGGCTTACTACGAACTGCCCTTGTTTTCTTCGAAGGCCAGCGCGCCGGTGGGGCAGTGCTTGACGCATTCAGCGCCAACCTTCTGGAGACCTTCGGCGAGCGTGCCGTTCAACGGCACGGCGACTTTCACGTCGAACCCGCGTCCGATGAACGTGAGGCCGAGCGGCTCCTGTGCTTGCTCGGCGATGGCGACGCAGATGCCGCACGAGATGCACTTGCCCGGCTCGAAGATGACGCCGCCGGGTTGGCGGATGACCTCGAAGGCGCGGCGACGCTCGCCGGCGAACGCCTTCGGGTCGGCGTTGTAGGCAATCGAATAGAAACGCAGTTTGCAATCGTTCGCCGCCCGGCAATCACAGTGACAACAGCGCCCAGCGGCTTTCTCCGCTTCGCTGACCAGTTCCCGCACGCTCAACTCCGAATTTGCGCCCCTGCCAAGCTGACGGTATTCGTCGGGTGAAAGTTTCGGAATCGTCGTGGTGAACTCCTTCGGCGCGATTTGATAGTCGCGCCCGGCAAGGAAGGCATCAACGCTCTCAGCAAGCAAATGGCCGTCGCCGACCGAGCGCGCCGGGTCCCAGCCGCTGCGGATGCAACTGCCGCCGGCGAAGACGCCGGGAACCTCAGTTTGGAAATTCTTGGCGCTGACTTTGATCATCTTCTCCGTCGCGGCCACGCCGAGTTCAGTGTGGTTGGTCTTCGCGGTGGGGCCGACAGCGAGGATGACCGCGTTGAAATCGCGACGCAACTCATCGAGCTTCACGTTGCGTCCGAGCCGCGTGTTGCCGCGAAACTCCAATCCCATCGCGCCAATCGTTGCGATGTCGGCGTCGAGCACTTCGCGCGGCAAATCCGCCGCGCGCATTTGTCCGCCGGGTTCGGCGGCGACATCGAAGACAGTGACTTTGTGTCCGAGTTTCAAAAGGAAAAATGCCGCGCTCAATCCGGTCGCGCCGGCTCCGATGACGGCGATGCGTTTGCCAGTGGACGGCGCGCACGCGGGAACAAACCGGTCGGCGGCATTGGCGTCGAGATTGGCGACTTCGCGTTCGATGAGTTGAATGGCAACTGCGCCATCGTACTGGCGTCGCCGGCAACCCATTTCGCACGGGGCGCGGCAGATGCGACCAAGCACGCCGGGGAAGACGACGTCTTCTTTCACGAGCGCGATGGCGTCTTTCATCCTGCCGGCCGCGACGAGACGGATGACTTCGGGAATTGCCATGCGGGCGGGGCAAACCCGTTGGCAGACGGAAACGCAGTCGCCAAGGTGGTCGCTCAGTAGCAATTCGAGCGCGGCTTTGCGGGCGGCTTTCACGTCGGGCGTCTCGCTCGACACGACCATGCCGTCGGTGGCTTTCGTCGAGCACGACGGCATGAGCCGCGTGTCGTTGCCGATCCGGACTACGCACGCCATGCACGATGCCCGATTTTCCTTTACGCCGGCGAGGAAACAGAGCGTCGGGATGTTGAGACCGAGCGAACGCGCCGCATCCAGAATGGTGCTGCCATCGGGGACGCTGACTGGTTTGCCGTCTATGGTGAGCGTAATCATTGGTGGACGAGGGCGATGTGGGCGGGTTGTTCCTTGTGGAGGTGGCCGGCGGTTTTCTGGCCGCCGCTTTCGATGTGGATGGCCTCGACGGGGCAATCGGTGCGGCAGACGTCGCAGCGGGTGCATTTGTCGAGGTCAATGTGGTGTTTGCGGTATGGCGCGATGGGAATGGCGTCGGCGGGGCAATGCTGGGCGCAGATGGTGCAACCGGTGCAGTTGTCCTGCACGACGTACTGGATGAGCGCCTTGCAACGACCGGCCGGGCAACGGCCCTTGAGGTGCGCCTCGTACTCGTCGCGGAAATAACGGAGCGTCGTCAACACGGGATTCGGCGCGGTGCGTCCGAGGCCGCAGATGCTGCCGGCAGTGGTCAACGCGGCGATGCGTTCGAGTTCGTCGAGGTCGCGCGCGACGCCTTTGCCGTTGCAGAGGCGGTCGAGGATTTCCCGCATTCGCGTCGTGCCGATACGGCAGAACGTGCACTCGCCGCAGGACTCGGCCTTGAGGAACGACATGAAATACCGGGCAACATCCACCATGCAATCGTCCTCGTCGAGCACCACGAGGCCCCCCGACCCCATGATGGCGCCCGCTGCTGTCAACGCTTCGTAATCCACCGGCGTGTCGGCGTGCGTCGCGGGGATGCAACCGCCGGAGGGGCCGCCGATCTGGACGGCCTTAAGGCGTTTGCCTTCGGCGACGCCGCCACCGATCTCGTCCACAATCTCGCGGATGGTGATGCCCATCGGCACTTCGATCAACCCGGCGCGCGCGATTTTGCCGGCGAGGGCGAACACTTTTGTGCCTTTGCTTTTCCCGGTGCCGAGCGCGGCGAACTTGCCGGCGCCGTTGCGGATGATCCACGGCAGCATCGAAAGTGTCTCGATGTTGTTGATGAGCGTCGGCCGCCCCCACAGGCCGCGGTCGGCGGGGAACGGCGGCTTGAGGCGCGGAATGCCGCGGTTGCCCTCGATGGACTCGATGAGCGCGGTTTCCTCGCCGCACACAAACGCGCCGGCACCCTCGAAGATTTTCACGCGAAACTTGTCGCCGAGGAAGGCGCGTTCTTCCAGGACGCGAATTGCCTCGCGCAAGCGGCTGACGGCGCGCGGGTACTCGGCGCGGACGTAAATGTAGCCTTCGGTCGCGCCGACGGCGTGCCCGGCGATGAGCATTCCCTCGACGAGCCGGTAGGGGAACGATTCCATCAGCATCCGGTCCATGAACGCGCCGGGGTCGCCTTCGTCGCCGTTGGCAATGATGTATTTGACGCCGTCGGGCGACGACGCGTTGCGGACGTGCTGCCATTTGACACCGGTCGGAAAACCGGCGCCGCCGCGTCCGCGCAGGCCGCTGGCGGTGATCTCGGCGATGACATCCTCGGGTTTGCGTCCGAGCACGGCGTTCAACGCCTTGAATCCGCCGTGGCCAAGATATTCGTCGAGGTCGAGCGGGTCCATTTCGCCGAATCCCTCGGTGGCGATGCGGACTTGTCGTTCCATGAACAGCTCGACCGGGCGGCTGTGCACGTTGAGGGTGTGGTCGCTGATTTTTTCCAGGGCGCCGTCGCCGGTGACGAGTTCCTCCAGCGTCCGGTCCACCCAGCGCACCAGTCGGCGACCGAGATGCGACGGCGGGAAATGACGGCGGACGATGCCCTCGGCCTGGTCGGGACCGACCTTGGCGTAGAACGCGGCGGGCTTGTCCGGCAGGCGGACCTCGACGATGGGCGTCTGGTGACACATGCCGACGCAGCCAACGCGTTTGACCGGGACGTCGAGGCGGAACAAGCCGACAAAATGCCGGAGTTGATGGAACAACTCATCGCTGCCTTTCGCCATGCAACAAGAACCGAGGCCGACGCGAATCTCCGGCGCGCCCGCGCTCTCCCGATGGCAAAGCACGGCGTCCACGTCGCTCACCGTTTCGTGGCGCGTGGCGCGGAAATCGTCGAGCATCATCGGAACGGTATCGGGCGAGAGGTGTCCGTAGGTGGTGTGATCAACCTGGACCACCGGCGCGAGCGTGCAACAACCGAGACAGGCAACGCGCTCGACGGTGAACTCGCCGTCGGGACTGGTGTCGTCGTTGGCGGGAATGAGCAACGCGCGTTGGACGGCGTCCTGGATGTTCTCGGAGGATTTGACGTGGCAGGCGGTGCCGTGGCAGACACGGAGCCGGTGGCGGCCGGTCGGCTTGAGGCGGAACTGGTGATAGAACGTGGCGACGCCGACCAGGTGGGCGAGCCGGATGCCGGTGAGTTCGCTGGCGCGCCGCAACACCGGGTCGGGAAGGTATTGGTACTCGTGCTGGATGCCCTGCAAGATCGGGATCGTGGACTCCACGCCGCGCCCCGTCTTCGCAAGGAGCTTCTCAAGAAACTGATCGTAAGATTCCTGGATCATTCGCCGAAACAGAAAAGGTTGTCTTTGGCGCGAATGTACATGCGCGCGCCGCGAAACGCGGGGCTGCTGTTGCAGGCTTCGCCGAGTTCCAGTTTCTTCGCTTCCTTGTACTTTTCGCCGTCCTCGACGGCAAAGAGGACGCCCTTGCGGGTGATCATGACCAAGGTGTTGCCCGCGAGCGCAACCGATGAGTAAAACTCCTCGCCGAAATCGTGCGCCCAAAGTTCCTTGCCGGTTGTCAGTTCGCAGCAGCGCAACAAACCGCCCCCGCCGAGCAGGTACAACCGATTGCCAATCGCCACCGGACTCGGCACGTCGGGCGCGCCGTCGGTGGTGGTCCATGCGACGTGCGTCTTCGTCACGTCGCCGCTGCCGTTGGGCCGGATGGCCAGCACGTCGGCGTGGACCTTGCAGGCGATGATCAGGCCGCCCGCGAGGATCGGGGACGGAGCAAGGTCGCTGCTGAGGCCGTTGACGCGCCAGAGTTCCTCGCCGCTGACCGGGTTGTAGGTGAGAATCCACGGGTCGCCAAACGTGACCAACTGCGGTTTGCCTTCGATCATGAACACCACCGGCGACGCCCAGGAACCGCCCGTGGGCCGCGATTTTTGCCACGTTACCTGGCCGGTGCGGGTGTCGAGCGCGAGCATCTTCGATTTGCCTTCGTCGTCGTTGCCGAGATCGAGTTGGATGAGCAACTGGTTTTCCCAGAGCGCCAGCGAGGAGGCGTACCCGTAGGCGTTTTCCAACGGGCCGATGTTGCGCGCCCAGACCTGCTTGCCCTCGAAGTCAAACGCGGCCACGTCGCCATTGGCGAAAATCGCATAGACGCGACGGCCATCGGTCACCGGTGTTGGCGACGCCATGCCGGTGTCTTCGTACAATCGCGGCGTCGGCGGGCGCGGCGTGGTGATTTTCACCGGTGACGACCAGAGCAGTTTGCCGGTGTCGGCATCGAACCGGAAAACCCGTTCTTCCTTCTCATCGGCGCCCGACAGGAACAGCGCATTGCCCCAAATGACGGGCGAACTCATACCCGGCAATGCCACGGGAACTTTCCAGAGCACATTCAACTTCAACGGCGTCTTGGTTGCGCCATCGCCCCACGGTCCGCGAAACGCCGGCCAGTTCTGTTCCCACTCGGCAAGCGTCATCGGCGTTTCAGGGGCCGCTGCCACGGCCGGCGCGCGAACGGGCAACTGGACCGGCTGGGTGCCGAGAAACAACGCCCCCGCCGCCAGCAGGCCGAACAACACCGACACAGCGTAGCGGGCAACCCGTATGGTTTGCTTGCCCTCGTCCGCGGAACGCGCGCCCCACGCGACGGGATTGGGAATCCCGCGGTGCATCACGCGGACAAAATGCGCGCTGGCGAGGAACACCACCAACGCGCCGAGCATGGCGCGCGCGCCATTGCCGGAGAGCCGCAATTGCGTGAACGTCTGCCGGCGAAGCTGGAGGTCGAGCACGCGGATGCGTTGCTTGAGCGCCTCGTCCTTCGGTTGTTTGTGGAGTTGCTCGATGAGCGTCATGCGCTCGCGCGACGTGACCAGCCCGGCGACCTTGCCGCGCGTCTGGTTGAACACGAGCAGTCCGCCCGCCGCCAACAGGAAGGCGCCGCAGGCAATCGCCACGGCCAATGCAATTTGATGGAAAAAGATTTTCATGATGATTTCGTCGTTTCCGGCACCGGCAGGCCGAGCCGTTTGAGTTCTTCGGGGCAGTAACGGAAGCAGCGGGCACAAGCCACGCAACGGAATTGATCGGCCTCGTAATCAGTCCGTTTCCGACGGATGGCCAGCGAGACCAGTTTCAACCCGATCACCAGCCCGATCCACACGCCGCACCAGCGTCCCGCCAGCACGTACCAGCGGCGCACCGCTTCCGCATCGGTAAAAAGTTTTTCCAGCGGCTGGCCCGTCGCGCGGAATGCGTCGGACGCATCCGTCGTGTCCTTCACCGCGCCGGTTTCCTCGAAGTGAACGCGCTCGGCGAGATTCACGATGCGGTGTTTGCGGGCGAAGTTTGTCCCGGCAAAACCGCCGAGCCAGAACCCCAACCCGACCAGCACTGGCAACAACACCAAGAACACAACCAACCGGCGTTTGTCCGCTGCCACGGCGTGCGCCGGCGCGGGAGCGTCCACGGTGGATTTGTTGATGGCGCCAAACGGGCAGGATTGCTCGCAGAGCCGGCATTGCGTGCAGTTGTCCGGCGTGATGCGGACGCGCCATTTCGAGACGCTCGACGCCAGGCCGAGCAACACGCCGTACGGACACAGAAACCGGCAGTAAGGCCGCCCGACGAACACGCCGAGCACGAGCAATCCGATTCCCAGCCCGACCATCGTTGCGCTGCCGCCGAGCCGGAAGATGGGCACGAACGGGTCGTACTGGCAGATGATGTAACCGCCGCCCGTTGCGGCAAAAACGATGGCAAGACCAAGATACACGTGCGCGAACAACCGCAATCCATGCTCCAGCCAGGCCGGCATCTGCACCGGCTTGAGCAGGACCAAATCCTGCAACACGCCGTGCGGACAGACCGACGAACAGAACACCCGCCCAAACAACAGCGCCGCCGCCAGCGGCAACAATCCGAACGCCAGCGCCGTGAGCGGCACGGCGTAGTTCGGGTCGGCAAGTCCCTGCGCGATGTTCTGAATGCTGCCAATGGCGCAGATGCAACCTTTCCGCCAGAAACCGAAATACAACACGGAAAAGATGCTGAGCATCACCAATTCGCGCCGCGACCGCCGGTGCAATGCCAGCCACGCCGCCAACGCCAACGTAATCACCAGCACTGCGATGTCGAGTTGTTCCAGCCCCCACGAGCGCACCGCCGGTTCGGTCATCACGGGCAGCGTGTGGCCCGTCTCCGTGAACTGCGGCGGCGGAAAACGTTGGACGCCAAGGAAGGTCATGGATGAATAAACTCCAAAAACAAGGAGGAGATCCGCAGATGAACGCAGATGGACGTAGATTTACCAGAAGCTGTCATGCTGAGCCGGTCAGAGTTCCGCTTGATCGCTCGGTTCAATTCTTTCGTCGCTACGCCGTAGGTTGCCGCTAAATCTGCATCCAGAATCACCTTCTCGCCTCGAATGGTGAAGATGACTTTCTCGATTGGTTTCACCGAACCGTATGTGATCTTGGTTGTCTTCATCACAGATTCTTCCCCCATATAGTCACACCGTGACGCGCGGCTCAATCCCCAAGTCCTGTTGGATGGCACGGACAACGGTGACAAGGCTGCGCGTGGTGGGATTGCCGCGCGCGCTAAGCATCCGGTGCAACGCCTTTTCGCCGAAACCGGTCTCCTTGGCTAGTTTCTTAAACGTGATGCTGGCATGGACAAGGTCTCGCAACGATGACAAGCCGACTGCCGGCTCGCCTTCCAGCAAGGCGTTGATCGCTTCCGCGTACAATGCCCGCGCGAACTTGGGGTCGCGTTGCAGGCGGCGTAACACTGTCTGCTTATATTCTCGTGTCAGGGCCATTACTTCGTCTCCTGTGTATATTGTTTCCAACGTTGAATCGCGACGGCGATGTCGGCGGATTGACGGCTTTTGTCGCCGCCACCCAACAACACCACAATCGTTCGTCCTTCCCAGCCAAAGTACACGCGGTATCCAGGGCCGAAATCCATCTTGATCTCATAAACCCCGCTACCAACTGACTTTACCGCGCTGAGGTTGCCGGCTTCCAGACGGCGCAGGTAACGATCCACTCGCGCGGCGCTCACCGAATCCAGTTCCTCAAACCATTCACCAAAGAACGAGCGGCCACCGGGCGCGTATTCAACGATCTTGTGGCTGCTCATAATGGTATCATAAGCGTTACTATCGTCAAGGCCTGGATAACAAGATCGTCAATAAAAAATACTTCGCTGCGCTCATGACAGAGGGCGAGAATTGTAGTCATTCGAATCTTATGCGCTCCCCGTTTGCGCTTTCCTCACGTACGGCTGGCTTGCGGGGACGCGGTGAATGGCGTCAGCGGGACAGGCGCGGGCGATGGAACACTCGTTGCAGTTGACGCACCGGTCGTGCCGGATCTGGAGGTAGAGCGAGCCGTTGCCGAACATGGTGCAGCCCTTCACGCATTTGCCGCAACCGACACAAAGCGGCTCGTTGACGTGATACTCGAAATACGGGTCCTCGATGAACTTGCGGATGATCGCGCCGGTGGGGCAAATCTGGTTTTCGGCGCCGGTGTTGAGGCCGACGGGCTGCGGCTCGAAATAGCCGGTGCAGAGGTTGCAGTAGCCGCAGATGTCATACGCATGAACACATTTCACCGCCGACAATTCCAGCACGCACTCCGTCGCGCACTTGCCGCACTGCGTGCATTTGTACGGGTCAATCTGCCAGACGGTGTTGCGCCGGCGCAGGCGCGGGAACAAGACGCCCAGAATCGCGCCAAAACCAAGCGTCGCCGCGCCGCCGAGGAAAAGGCGCCGGTTCATGGCTGGGTCTCCTTCCACGGCAGCGAACAGCGCGCGAACTCGCCGCAGCCGTTGCACCCGCCGCGACCCGAACAGGAGCGACGGAAAAGAATCGCGCCAATCGCGGCCAGCAATCCGAGCAGCGCGGTACGGAAAAATGTCTGGCGATTCATGTCTTCCTCTCCTTGCGTTCGAAGATCCGAACCGCCTTGGCGGCGAGGTCGAGCACGAGAACGCGGGAACGCGAATCGCACGCGACGGGAACGCCCATGCCGGGCTGGCGATTTTGCGGGAAATGTTCCGGTCCGGCCACAACGCCTTCGAACTTGCCTTTCACGTCATAGACCTTGACGCGGGTCAGCCCTTTTTCGCTGGTCACAAACCGTCCATCGGGCAACCGGGCAAAATAACTGGGATTACAACAGCCGCAGAAACCTTCGATGTTCATCGCGGTCTCGCCCCAACCAGTTTCGTATTGGCCGTCGAGCGTGTACGCTTGAATGAGATGTTTGCCGGGATTGACGACCCAGAGGACGTTCTCAGTGCCAACGTGCAGGTCGAAATACGGACTCGGCACGACGAATCCCTTGAGGCGGGAAAGGATTTTGCCGTCGGAGGCGCAGCGGAGAACTTCACGATTGCCGGCGTCAGCAACGAAAACAATGCCGTCCGCGACCGCGATGGCGGTGAGATGGACGCGCTCGCCGAGCAGCGCGCTTCCTTCAAACCGGTCTTTGAACGCCACGAGTCCCGTCGCGGCAATGGCGTGTGGCAGGGAGGGCAACTCGCGTGTGCGCAGGAAGTTGCCGGTCGTGTCGAACGTTTTCAGGGCCTTGTCGCCGCCGACAAGGATTGTGTCGCCGACAACGGCAAGACACTTCGGCTTTTCGAGGCCGGTGGGAAAACGGGTTTGCTCCTCGTACAGCAACAACGCCGGGTCAGTGCGCTCGTAGCGGCTGATGTCGTACGTGAAACGCGCATCGAGCGGAGGCCGTTCCACGCGCGGCGGCCGTTCGCAACCGGCCAGCCCGGTGCCCATCGCGCCGAGGCCGGCGCCGAGAAATTCGCGGCGTGGAATGTTCTGGTTCATTGTTTCACGTCGAGGCAAACCATTTTCGTCAAGTCGCGCGCCAGCAAGCGTCCGTGCACGAGCGCCATCGGCGCCCAGCAATCATGGCCTTCCAGCGCGCGCGCCTTTGCGAGCGGACGATAGCCCGATGGAGCGGCCTCTGCAAGTGTCAGCCACCCGTCATCGTTGAGCGCAAAAATCAGGCCGTCGCCAATGACGAGCGGACCGAGGCCGAACTTCGCCGTCGCGCCGCTGGTCCAGCGGATTTTGCCATCGAGATCGAGACAGGCAAGCTGTCCGTCGGGACGGATGCCATAGAGGTGGCCATCGAACAGGATCGGCGTCTGTTGCGCTGCGCCGAACTCGGTTGGTTTGAGGCGGAACACGGTTTCAGTGACGATCTTGCCGGCGTCTTCCTTCAAACGCATCATCATCGCGCCGGAGTTGTAGCCGCCGGAAAAGAAGATGCGGTCGCTGCCAACGGGAACCGGTGTCGGCACGGCGGCGATGGAGATTTTCCACGCGTCCGTCTCCCACAACAACGCGCCGTCTGCGGCATTGACGCCAACCACGCCGCCGCTGGCGACATACACGTACTGGCGTTTGCCGGCAAACTCGAACGGCACGATGCTGGAGTGCGTCATCTTCCAGTCGCGCGGGTTGGGCGTTTTCCAGATGACCTTGCCGGTGGCAAGCTCGACCGCCATGAGCAATGCGTCGCCGCCAACACCGAGAATGACGCGGTCGCCGTCCACGAGCGGACACTGTCCTGCATACCATTCGGGAACCGTCGCGCCGAAATCCTTCACAAGGTCGAGGCCCCAGACAAACTTGCCGGTCTCGGCTTCGAGGCAGGCGATATGGCATTTCGGGCCAAACGTGACAACATACTTGTCAACAAGCGTCGGCACAGTCCGACTCATGCCGTGATTACGTTTCGTTTTGACCGGGTACGTAAACCGCCAGATTTCCTTGCCATCAGCGAGCGAAAGACAACGGAGCGCATCAGCTTTCGCCTCCATGTCGTAATCGAGAAGATAAACGCGCCCGTCGCGCACCGCCGCCCCGGCGTAGCCTTCACCGAGATCAACGCTCCAGAGCGTTCGCGGCACCGGTTTCCATTCGCGCGCAAGTTTGACGCCGTCCGCGGCGATGTTGTCGCCCTTGGCGCCGCGAAACTGCGGCCAAGCGCCTGGCAGATCGGACGCTTTGCCGTCACCGGGGATGAGCTTGGCGGATTCGAACGGCGATTTCTCCGAGGCGAGCGCAACGCCCGCGGGCCGGTCGAGGCCGGGTTTGCGTTCGTGGAGCGAGTCAGGAGGCAGGTGACTGGTCTGGACGAGAAGATAAAGCGCGCCGAGGCCGAGAACGCTGGCAGCGAGCGTCGCGGCTACGAGCACCGTGCGGGAATTGTTGAGTTCGTTTGACACAACCGCAGAGCGGATTTGCCACGGCTTTGCGTTCTTGTCCAATATTATTTCTTATTTCAACTTGGAGGCCGCCACGACCAGTCAACGCAATCTGTAACAGTCAGGAGCCGACGCTCTAGCTGTCACATCCACACCACGAAGGCAGATCAAGCAATTGGCAAACGCGCGCGGCGAACACATGGTTCCGCTGACGGCAATCGGTCAGATAAGTTTGTGGGAAGACAACGGGAGAATAGCCCTTCAAAGGCTCATCGCCAATTGTGGGAAGACGCACCGGAAACGAGAGAAAGCGGTTCGAGAATGGTTTGTACAGCAATACCGCGCGTCCTAACAACAACGACCAGTAAGCGCCATGAAATGAACTTGTCACAACCGTTTCGCCGGTTGCAAGAAAGTCCAACACTTCACGCAAAGACAGCCGACCGCCGTTGTCTTGGCGGGGGCTGTCGGAGAAAGCCGGGTTGCGCACCGGTTGGCCCCGATGCTCATAGACCACCCATCGTTGAGATGGGGCAGGGCGAGGTCGATCAAATTCCATGCTGAGGCAACTGGGACATGGGACGTAATCATATGGATTGCCGTGGTCGCGCAACCCCACAAGGTCAAATTCGGCGAGCCAGCTTGGATATTCCATCGCCTGTGTATTGTGCAAATTCATCCCTACACCCCAGATGATGAGCCGTGAGTCGGGCGACTGATTGCGGCGGACATCGAGCAACTGTCTAAAACATCCGTAGTACGACTGGTGTAAGAGACCGCCGCCACCGATAACCACGTGTTTGCCAACCAGCCACTCAGGCGACGTGCGAATGTTCTGTCGTTCGCTTCCGAGCGGCACATAGTCCAGCGCACAACAATGGCGGTCTCCCATATTCCCTCTGCCAGTGAGGTGGCACCCGACAATCTCCATCCGTCAGCCTTTCACATCCGCGCCGACGGAATCAACTCCCGTTGGCAAGCGGTCGTGCGGTAGTTGAACGAACCATGTTTTGTCCGCGTCAAATTCCACCTTCAAGTGTGTGCGCGCTGCAAATTCATCCACCGCGCGCTTCACACCCTCCAAGGGATAATTGGGGCGGTGATAATCATGTCCGCAGAGCCAGCCGCCAGGCTTGAGCTTCGGCAACCACACGGCGATGTCATCGCGGCAGCCTTCGTAGGAGTGGTCGGCGTCTATAAAGGCAAAATCAAGCGAGCCATCCGCCACTTGTTTGGCGGCCTCTCTGGATTCACCGCGAAGAACGGCGCGGCGGTCGCGCGCGAACTCGGTGGCTTGCAGCGCCGTCGCGTATTCCCTGTCGAATTGTGTTTGTGGGCGGCTGTAGAAGTTCGGATCAGTCTTTGCGCACACGCTGTCAGGCGGCGGGCGCATCCAGCGGTCCACCATCGTCAGACGCAGAAGCCGGTGTCCCCGCAGAAGTTGCGAGGACGTATGGCCGCGAAGCACGCCAACTTCCACGCCGCAGACCGGAGAATCCGGCAATCGCCGCAACAGCGCCTGAACTCGGCCCAGCACCGGTGGAAGACTTGCGATTCCCCCTCGATAATACGTCTCGACCGCTTCAACGACATCCGCCGCCGAAATCAGCGACATGCATTTCGGCGTGGGCAACCCTCCCGGTTGCGGCATCGGGAATTGGCAGCCGCGTTCATCATTCTTGGACCGGAAACGGCTTTGGCCGCAGCCGCCGGTCGCGCAACACGGCAACGCGCCGATGGCATGCAGCACTCGGTGGCCCGGATAGGCGATGTGGTGCACCGGTTCCCGGCCTCCCGCGATGACAATGCAGGGCCGGAGCTTGCGATGGCCTGGCTTCACTGGCACCGCCGCAGTGAGATGCATCGCCGAGGTGATGGGACACAACACTCCCTCGGCGTGGTAAATGAGCCGGATCAAATCCCGCACGGACGTTTTGCCAACAAGATTTACTACATGGCGCAATGGGGGGTGCGCGTCGGACTTCGCCCCAACTTGCACGAAGAGCAAGCGACCGCGAAAAGCGTCAACGACCGCTTGGTAGTTGGCCGAGCCCCAGCCCTTGATGGGCACTCCTTTTTTGCACCCGGCAACCATGACCCAGTATCGTTCGCCCGCCAATTCAGGATATGGCGGCGGCGCGGCCACTTCTTCCGCGCTCAAATGAATGTCGCCTCGAAACTCCGTCACTGGAATCTCGATCCCCACCGCTCTACCAATCCGGCGGGCATAGAGTTCCAGAAAATGCATCGGGCTTTGATTGCTCCGTCGAAAGCTTGGGCAGTAGTGGTGCGGGAAAACTGTCACGCACGGATCACCTCGGTCCAGTTTGGTGATGTGGGGACTATGGAGCCAGAGGTCGGGTTGATTGGTCTGTACATCCACCAACCAACCGGGAGCCGCTCGCTTTAGTTCCCGCACCACCCCGGTAAAAACAACCTGATCGCCAAGAAACCCCGGTGCGGTCAGGACAATCTTTCTCGGCGTTTTCACAATGGCGGTGCATGCCTGTGGTGCGGGTTTTGCCGAAGCCAGCATCGGTGCGGGGAAACCCCACAGATGAATGGCAAACGGATGGACATTGTCCGTCATTCGGCCCCGCAACTCCGTGATCTTTTCCATCTGTTGTTCCGTCTTCCACTTGATGAAATCGAGGGCGGTTCCCTGTGTGCGGATGATGTAGGCATAATGCGCCGGCAACACATTCAGCCGGCCCGGATTTTTCTGGTGAAACTCCGTAAACAAATCCGCGCCGAATGCGGTTTTGGACGGATTCGTTTTGCTGCCCGACGCCGCCTTCTGCGCCATCGCCAACAGCAGCGGCACCAGCGGGCTTCCTTTCGCAAATCCCATCACGCCCGTGGACAGCTTGGAACTCCGCCCCTGCAAAATGAAGTGCTCGTAGTGCCGCATCTCCTCCATGCTGCGCAGCACGTAGATGTCCGCATCCAGGCAGATGCCCCCATGAACCGACAGCGCCCAGAGCCGCACCAAGTCGGACTGTTGATGCACGGATGACATCTTCCGCATCAGCGTTTGCAGGCCCGCGGGCATGGCGGCCGGGATCTCCGTCCACAACTTCACCTCCCAGCCGGGATGCATCTTCTTGAACCGCTCGATGAACTCTGCCGCCAGCTTTGGCAGCGGACTGCCAAGCCAGACAACATGAGCAGTTGCCGGGATTGCGGCCTCTTTCCGCCAAAAGGCATTGCGTGGCACTGGCGCGGAGGGCGGCAGCGGCTTTTTTTTGTCGTAGAGACCGGCGGTGCGTTCTGTCGCCACATTGATACGGCCCCACTCGGCATCGGCCATGTCGAGCGCCTGCTCGAAGCTGATCTTGTCGAAAGCGTCCAGCCCGCTTTCCGGATTGCAGTTGAACACCCGCAGCCCGGCGGCTTCAAAGATCGGCCGCAACTGTTTGAATCGCTCTTTCAGCAGATTGTAGGTGTTGTTGTTGCCGCTGACAGAACCCTTTTGCCGCTCCTGCTCGAAATGATAGGTGTACTCTGGCGTCATCGTGAAATCGCAGCCGAGCAGGAAAATGCGCCGGATGCCGAGATGATGCAACAGCCGCAGCGCGACCAGCATCACCGAGCGCCCACCACCCGTCTTCTCGCCATTGCCCCAGTTGATGGTTGGCTCCGTGAGAAACCGGTCGGCGCGAAACTGGTCGTTGCGATGATAGAAGAAGGTGGCCGGACATTCCGCAATCTTCAGGTTCATGTATTCCCAGCGATCCGAGTCGAACACCCGCGCCCGCACCTGTGGCATCGGCGCGAACTTGGTAATTGCCGGGTCAAGCCAGATCGAGCGCAGAAAGTGATCGGGATTATCCACGCAAGTCCAGAGATGAGGCCGAAATGTCTTGGGGCTGTTGTTGACGGCCATCGTCACAATGCCGGGCCGGCGCAGCTTGGTGTGATCCACCTGGCCGAAGGATGGCCCGCCGCAAATCAGAAATCCACTGCGTCCGCGATAAAAGTTCTCCAGATCAACCGGCTTGTTCTCCGCCGTGAACACCAGCGGCGGGAGCGCCCCGACTCCCGTCGGGGTCGGAGTCCGAGCGGGTGGTGGTGTAGTGTGCGCTGTCCCCAGCGCAACGGGCTTGGCGTTACGGACTGTCGGCTGGGGACAGCCGACGCTACACCGGCGAGGAGCGCCATCCCGTTTGAGGTTCACGATGACTTCAAAATCAGCGTCTGTTTTGTGCGCTTCCAAGACGCCGGGAATCCGGTCCAGCAGCCTTTTCATTTCCGGCGAGCCGTGGATGTCCCGGTGAATCGCCTCAAACTCATCATTCGGAATGTTGATCTCCATCGTCACCTCCTTACTTTATGGCGCGCTCGAAGAAGCAACTCTTGCCGGAAGTCCGTCAAAACCTCCCGGACCCCCGTCATCCTTCGCCGGTTTTCCGTCTGCTGTTCCCTGACTACTTCTTTGCACCGGCCAACCCTTCCCCTGCTTCCGCTGCGGATGCTTGCAGCCCCATTTCGGCAGGTTCTCCTCGTAGGCGGCCAGATTCATGATCTCTTTGCTCTTGCGGCTGACCTTACATCCGCAATTCCGACACCATTCCACGCCTGCCGGCGTCACCCGCCGCTTGTCGCACTCCCGGCAAATGGCGATGCGCTGCTCGATAATCTCCGGCGCCACCCGCTTCGCCGTGAACATCGCCTCGATCAACGTTTTCACTTGCGCCGGCG
>VHCW01000004.1 GCA_016871575.1 Verrucomicrobiota bacterium | reverse complement strand
CCCGCCCGACGCGGCCTCCGCAGAGGCCGTCGTCCTTTGAAACTGCTGATGACTCTTGGGCAGAGGGTTCAGAGCCTCAATCAAATCGAAAAACCATCACAACCTTTCGTACGGTGAAACAAATGGGCTAGGGGTCCTTTTGCAAATTGTAGAGCGCGCCGGGGCGCCCACTTTCACCGCACTGTGTTGCGCCCCGCCTTTCTCAAATCACAAGCGGCGCTATACGCCTTGGACGTCCAACACCACTTTGATCGTGCGCGGGTCTTCGCGGTCCACTTGCGCAAACGCGGCCGTCACGTCGCGCATCGGCAACTCATGCGTCACCAGCAACCCCGGATGCAGCAGCCCCTTCGACAGCAGCCGGATCGCGCGCGGAAATTCGCCGAGCGTGACGCGCGACGCGATGATTTCGGCTTCCTTGATGACGAGCGTCTTGAAGTGCACCGGCGACAATTGCTCGCCCAAGCCGCACGTCACGATGCGCCCGGCGTTGCGAATCATTTTGACCGCTTGCGCCAGCGGCGATTCCCGCCCCGGCGATTCGTGGTAATGCCCGACACATTCGATCACGCAATCAACGCCTTCGCCCTTGGTAATGTCCATGACACGCTGAACCGGGTCTTCGTGCTCCACATGGATAACGTGTTCCGCGCCGAGCTTCTTTGCCGTTTCGAGGCGGAACGGCTGGCAATCGGTGATGATTGTCTCGTTCGCGCCGGCGCCATGGCACAGCACGTCGAGGACCGACAAGCCCAGCCGGCCTGCGCCCAGAATGACCACCGATTCGCCCGGCTGGACGCGGCCGCGCTGCAAGATGTGATGGCCGAGCGCGTACATCTCGACCATCGGCGCACACTTCATCGGCACGTTGTCGGGCAGGCGATACACCTTGCTGGCCGGCGCGGCAACGAATTGACCAAAACCGCCGTCGAGATCAACGCCAAGCAGCTTGAGCGTGCGACAGGCGTTTGGATGTCCCGTGAGACACGCGGGGCAGGCGTGGCAGGAGATGATGGGATCCACGACAACCCGGTCGCCGGGCTTGAAGCCGGTCACGTTGCTGCCGACTTCTTCGATGACGCCGCCGAATTCGTGTCCGGGGATTGCCGGGAACTTGACGCGCGCGTGGAATTCGCCGCGGTAAATGTGCAGGTCGGTCCCGCAAATGCCGGCGAAGCTGTTCTTCACCAGCACTTCTTCCGGTTTGAGTTCCGGGTCGGGCGCCGTGCCGACGCGAATGTCCTGATCGTTGTAAAGAATGCCAGCTTTCATCAATCACTCACTACCAGCATTATTGCAGAAGACAAAGTACTCGTCACGCTCCGCGTGACGCCTTCCCCATCACTCTCGTCCTGCGGTGTTCGCATCGCCCTTGACGAATGAACGAAATGCCTGCAAAGGTTACACACCGATGAAAAGATGTTTCCTTCTATTGCTGTTTCTGTGCGCGGCTTGGACGGTGCAGTCCAGCGACAAACCGGCGGGCATCATCGCGGGAGGCACCCCGTCGGCGACACCGTACTACATTCAGGACAGCCGGGTGCCCGGACCGATTGTGATGATCGTCGGCGGCGTCCACGGCAACGAACCGTCCGGGGCACAAGCCGCCGACCAGATCCGGCACTGGCCGATCACGCGCGGCAAAATCGTGGTGGTTCCCCGCGCGAACGTCCTCGCGCTGGCCACCAACCGGCGCACCACGCCGGACGAACCCTTGGAACTGGGCAACCTGAACCGCAACTTCCCGCGCGCCAGTTCCAACGAACCGCCCCGCGGCGCGCTGGCCACGGCGCTGTGGCATTTCACGCGCCAAGTGAAGCCGACATGGTTCATTGACTTGCACGAAGGCTACGATTTCAATGGCTTGGGCGGCAAGAGCGTCGGCAGCAGCGTAATCGCGTGTCCCACGCCCGAAGGCAAAGCCGTCGCGACTGCCATGCAAGCCGCGGTCAACGCCACCATCACCAATCAAAACATTCATTTCACGATGCTCGGTGCGCCGATTGACAGCAGTTTTGCGCGCGCCGCCGGCGCGCACCTCGGCGCGCACGCGATGATCCTGGAGACAACCACAAAATCGCAGCCGCTCTCGTTGCGCGCCCGCCAACATCGCGTCATGGTCCACACATTGCTGAAACATCTCAACATGCTCAGCGACTCTGTCAGCGTGGATCAGATCGCCGACCCCGCCAGCGCCACTGTGCGAATCGCCCTCTACGACGCCGGTGGCACCGGCGGAACCGGTCCGCAAAAAATCCGCGATTTCATGCGCAAGCAAAAGAACACCATCGTCGTCGAGGTCGGACCGGAAGAAATCCGCAACGGCGCGCTCTCGCAGTTCAACGTGCTCATTTGTCCCGGCGGCACCGGCAGCGGCCAGGCCAATGCCATCGGCAAAGAGGGGCGTGAGCGAATCCAAAAGTTCATCGAAGCTGGCAACGGCTACATTGGCATCTGCGCCGGGGCGTACCTGGCCACGAGCGGGTTCTCGTGGGGACTGAAGATTCTCGACGCCAAGACCGCCTCGCCGAAATGGCGGCGCGGCACTGCCGTGGTGAAAATTGAACTCACCGACAAAGGCCGCGACATTCTCGGCAACCGCCCCGGCCTGTTGGACTGCAAGTACGCCAACGGCCCCATTCTTTGCCCGGCGGAGGATGAGTCGTTGCCGGATTACGAGGTCCTGGCGTTCTTCCGCACCGAGGTTGCCGAGAACGATTCGCCTCCGGGAATCATGGTCAATTCGCCCGCCATCGCCGCCGGGCGTTGCGGCAAAGGACGCGTCATCGTGATCAGTCCGCACCCCGAACAAAACGAGGATTTGCAGGGTCTCGTGGCGCACGCCATCTCCTGGGTCGCCGGCCAGGACGAAAAGAACATCAGGATCGGCCAATGAACACCGGCGCGATTTTCTGAAGACCTCCGCGCTGAATGTGCTCGAACTTCCGAACATGGAGGGCAGGTTCAGCTACAGCCCCCTGTCGCAAGACCATCGCTACTACGCGGTCAGCATCCTTGCCTGACCGCCGACAATCGCTGGCTGATCTTCAACTCGACGCGCTCCGGCCGCGCGCAGGTTTACGGCACCCGTGTCGCGGAAGGGTTTCTCGACGGTTTGGTGAGGCCGAATTCCCGCTGAAGGATCGCCAGTGCGCGTGGTGTGTGACTGATGTCTTGCACGTAGTCCTTGCCGACCTTGCTCTTCGCCTGTAGCGCGCGCCTCAGCGAATCCAGCAGCAATGCCTTCAACGCCGGGTCGTTGTCGAGCGTGCAGGCGTAGGCGAGGCCGCTCGACACGAGAAGATCCGTGCCGCCGTTGCCCTTGCCTTTTTCAAAGGTCGGGCAGGTGTCAATGTAGCGGAAGCTGTGGGTCTCGTGGTTCCACGCGTGTTTCTCCAGCCAATGCGCGGAGCGAACAATGCATTGCTTGACCGCCGGCGATGGCGCGATCATGTCGAACATCATCAAGCCGTTGAGCAACACACCGGTCGCAAACGCCTTGCCGCCGGGATGCGATGGAATGTGAAGGCACTCCGGCGGACCGTGCGGCAGGTTCCAATCGCCGCGGGCCGTCTGCTTCTCGACGATTTTCTCAACGTAAAGCCGGGCGGCGTTGCGGTAGAACGGATTCCCCGTTGCTTCATAAGCGGCCACCGCGTTCATCAACGGCCAGCCGGCGGCGCGCTCGATGCGGAAGTCGAACTTCGCCGTCAGATACGTCGCCTGCGCTGCGCAGACCATCTCAGCGGTTTCGAGATAGCGCCGTTCGCCGGTCAGGAAACCGAGATGAAAATTTCCGGGTTGGAAAATGTGCCCACCGGGATCAATCGCGCCGGCGATGAATGCGTTGCCGTGCGTGAGCAATTTCAGATCGAGCGGCCCGAAGAACCCGCCGACGTGTCCCACCGAGTGCGCATACACCCGGCCCGGCATCCGCGGCTGCCACGGGTAATGGACCGTGTCAATGTCGGTGCTGTGCCGCGACGCTTGGTCGGCGCGCCAGAGGAACTTCCAATCGCCCGTGCGCGCGAACTGCAACGCCAGCGCGCCCATCAAATCGTATTCGTGGTTGCCCCAGTTGAAGCGCCGTTCGCCAAACCAATCGCCGTAGTTCATCCAGCCGTACTCGCGTTTCTCGCGCCGGTTCTTTTCGAGTTGGATGAAACCATCCTCGACCAGCTTCTCGTAATCGTCGAACACGCCCGCCTGACGCGGCTCGACGATGCCGAACACGCCGCTGGCGCAATAGTGCCGCGGCGGCGCAACGGCAAAGAGCGGGTGCTCGAACCACGACGGGTTCAGCGTCGCGTCGGTGGCGACAAAGAAGTCCGTCGTGAATTCCAGGCCGCGTTTGATCCGGTACTGGCCGCCGTCGTAGCAGTAGTAGAGGCGGATGAGGTCTTCGGTGTTCTTCGATTCCTTCGCAAACGCACCGGCCGGCAACGGCGGCAAGATGCCGATGTGCAGGCCGTCGGGTTTGGTGACAATCGCCTTCGGGTACGTCTGCCAGAAATCTTTCACGACCACGGCGAGGCCGCGTTTCCCGTCGCTGACAGAAACGCAACCGGACAGCGGCGTGGGATTCGTTACCGTGATCGCGGAAGCGGCATTCGTATTGGCGAATGGCAACCAGATTCCGGCCTCGCGCAAGTTGGTGAGCACCGCGTTCGTGTTGTTGTTGCCGATGGTCCAGCTCACCCGCACCCACGGCTGCCCGGCGTAGGCGAAACAACGCGCCTGCCACCGGAACAACTTCGCGCCATCGTTGGCCACGAAATCGCCTTCCGTGCGGGTGACAGCGCGAATCGGTCCTTGTTCTTCGCGGACGAATGTGTCCGGCTTGCCGGCAAGATAGGCTTTGCCGGCGCTGTCAACAATGCGCGCAGTGAACGACGAACCTGAGGCAATGGGGTCGCGCGGCGCCGGGTTGGCTCCGTTGCCGACGCGCAAACGGAACTTGCCCGGCGCCGGTGCGATGAAACTGACGAGCAGCCATTTCACGCTGCCGTCGGGCCAGAACGATGTCGCCTCAAACTGGGCGGGCAGCGGTTTGCCCGCGGCATCGAGCAGTTGCGTGTCGTCCGCCGACGCCAGCGTGCCGCGCGCAAACGGCACGCCGCTGGTGACCGGCCAGTTCTTTCGCCGGTGATTGACCGTAAGTTCGATAGTCTGCGGTGTGGAGCGGGCGATTCGTGGCCGTTCGCCGGCGACAAACTTGACCTTCTGGCCGGCCACCGTGGCAATGTGCGTCCTTCCACGCTCAAGGCCGGTGAGCACGACGCGATGATTGCGCAGGTCGCTATCGGTTTCGACAAACGTGCGCCCTGCACATTCGACAGTCGCCGCCGGCGTCGGTTCACTGCTGATCCAAGAAAGCTGTGTGTCGCCGTTTGGCAGCGTGAAGGCCGACATCTCGCTCAGGACCGGCGGTTGGTACGGTTCGAGCCGCATGTAATCGTAGTACGCCGAGCCGATGTTGCCGGGATTCGCAAAACGGTCGTCAACCCAGAGGTTGAACGTGCCGTCGGTGATTTCGTGAACGCCAAGGTCCGCTTCGCTGGTGCCGGTTTTAAGCCACGTCTTGCCGCCGTCGCGCGAGTAGGCAAGCGGCCGTGTAGTCGGGCCGAGCCACGCCCGGTAAACGCCACGCGGGATGCCGGTGATGTGGGTGTGCAACACCGGCGCGCCTTCTTCCGTCGTGGCGCGGTCCTTCGTGATCTTCGGCGTGGTGAGCGACGCGTCGCAGGAACGTTTGCCGGGGCCTTCGGTGGTCCAGAGCCGCCATTTGGTGGCGGTCACGCGATTGGTCAGCCACGCATCGCGCGGCGTGGTCCAGTCCTCGACTTCGTAAATCAATCCAGTTCGTCCGCGAAAGTTGGTGTTGGCAGCTTGCGCACCCGCAGTCGTGGCGAGGAGCAGCAATAACACAATGACAGTCATGGGACGATTCTAACCCGGTGTTGTAATTTCCGCACATTGTTTTTCAGAGCTGTGTTACAAAACGCACCGCCCAAGCGCACCGCCCTTTCCGCTTGCCACATCAGTGAAATAGGTGTTTCATCCATGTGGCAAAGGAGAAATGTATCATGCCCGCGAAACGCTCGATGGTGGAGGACGCGTTGTTGATGTTGTTGTGGACGGCCGACAAGCTCAGTCGTCCCACTCTCAGCAATCTCATGGAGTCGTACGAAGGATGGGAATGGCGCAATCGGATCCCGCGTCAACTGCAACGAATGGAGCAGCGCCAACTGCTGGCTCGTGAGAAACAGGGGGAACAAATCGTGTTTCAACTGACAAGTTTGGGCCGCCTGGAAATACTTGGCGGGAAAGATGCTCCCGCGCAATGGGATCGTCCGTGGGACGGACTGTGGCGACAGGTGTTGTTTGACCTGCCTGTTGTGCGGAGGCGAACTCGTTTGCGGTTATGGCGCTGGCTGCGGGATAATGGGTTTGGCTATTTGCAACAAAGCCTTTGGATTCACCCACATCCGGTGGGCGAACTGATAAGCGCGTTGGATGATTTCCGTGATGATGTGGAGACATTTCTCCTCATGGAAGCTCACTGTTGCGGTGGTTATTCCAACCAGTCTGTTGTGCTCGGCGCTTGGGATTTTGAGGAGATCAACCGTCGGTACGAGGGCTACCAGCGCACTGCACGTCTTGATCGCGCTGCCGCGAGACGCATTCTTGCCTCCCCGCAACAACTGGACGGCTGGCTGCGCAGCGAACGGATAGCCTGGCAACATGCGCTGACCCTGGATCCGTTGTTGCCTCGTTCTCTCTGGCCGACAGGTTATCGTGGTGAGAGGGCTTGGGAAGTGCGGAAGAACTCTTTTGCACTGCTGGCAGAGCGTCTGCGCCCCTGACCAAACCCTGCCACATCAATGAAATAGGTGTTTCACTGATGTGGCAGCATCAGATGGACGTTGGGGAGGGAGGATTTGGCGCGGCGCGGTCGGCCGTGGGGGAGCGGCCAAACACCCGGCGATAGAGACGGTTGAAATGCGAGAGATTGTTGAAACCGGTCGCGTACGCGATGGCGCTGACGTTGTCGCGGCTGCCCAGCAGTTGCCGCCGGGCATGATCAAGACGGACGCGATTGAGAAACTCCGTGAACGTGCTGCCCGTGTAGCGGGGGAACTGCCGCTCAAAATTTGCTTTACTCATCCCGGCCAGCCTCAACGCCTCAGGGAGAGGAAACGGTTCGGTGTATTGTTCCAACACGCGACGGATCACCCGCTCAATGCCGGCCTGGTAACGTTCGCCTTCCTGCACGCTGAATGAGATTCGCGACAACTCGGTCGCCTCCTCGTCCGGGGTCGTCGCCAAATCCGCCAGGATTTCGAGCAGCACCCCCAGCCGTCCGGCGGCCGACATCTTCGGCATGGCCAGCAAGCGGGGGACAACCCGGCGTCGCGCCGGCGCGCCGAAGAGCAGCCCGCGCCGGGCGCGTTCCCACAAGGAAGCGAGCGATTCGAACTCCGGCAGTGCGCGCAGGGGATGATCCAGCGGCCAATGAAATTGCACGCAAATCCCCGTGGAATGTCTCAGCCCTTGAATGCAGTGGGGCAGGTGCGGTCCCAACAATTCCAAATCCGGCCCGCGAAACGAAGCGATATGATCGCCCACGAGCCGCAACCCGTGGCCGCGCGCGACAAATGTCAGTTCCATCTCGCGGTGCAAATGCCATTGGTCGCCGGCGCCTTCGAACGGCACCACCTGTCCGTCGGCGGTAAATTGTTCCACCTCGCGCAGGTTGTCGCGCCAGCGGTGCAGGCGGAACGACAATCCGCTCGGCGGGGTGATGGTTTCAAAATGAATGGGCATGACCATGCTGCGACCGGCTGCAATGTTCGCATAATGCCGGGCGTCGCGCAACCACGACACTGAGACCACGACACTGAGACCAAAGTGTCAGTCTTTGAGACTGTAGGCTATGGAACAAACCTTGTCGCTGCACTATGGTTTACGCATGAACACCACGAAGAATCAGATCAGTCGTCGCAGTTTCCTGAAACAATCCGCAGCCGCCGCCGCATGGCTCGGAATGCCCGCCCTCATTCCCGCCACCGCCTTCGGCGCGAACAACAAGACCGCCGTCGGCTGCATCGGTGTCGGCGGCATGGGCACCGGTAACATGCGCAACTTCCTCACGCTTGACGATTGCCGGGTTGTGGCCGTGTGCGACACTTACGAGGATCGCCGCCAGAAAGCCAAGGGACTCGTGGACAAACAATACGGCGACACCGGCTGCGCGATGTCCCGTGACTGGCGCGAGGTGATCGCCCGCAAGGACATTGACGCCTTGATGATCGCGCCGCAGGACCATTGGCACGCGCTCATCGCCATTGCCGCCGCGGCGGCAAAGAAAGACATGTATCTCGAAAAACCGACCGGCGTGTCGGTCGAGGAGAGCCAGAAGATTGTCGCCGCCATCGGCAAACACAAACGCGTGTTCCAGGGCGGCACGCAGCAACGTTCGCAACAGAATTTCCGCCGCGCCTGCGAGCTGGCCCGCAACGGTTACATCGGCAAACTTCACACGGTGGAGGTGTCTGCGCCGGGGCCGCAATACCAGCCGAGGCACACCGGCTCACTGGATCCGCAGCCGGTGCCGGACGGGTTTGACTGGAACATGTGGCGCGGCCCGGCGCCGGCCAAGCCCTACAATCCCGGCCGTGTGATCAAGCATGACTGGTATTTGATCTGGGACTACTGCGCCGGGTTCATCTCCAACTGGGGCGTGCATCATCTCGACATCGCCAATTGGGGGTGCCCGCTCCTTGGCAAGGAGCCGTGCGAGATCGAGTGCAAGGGCGTTTATCGCAAGAAAGGCTTCACTGACAACATCGAAAGCTGGAATGCGACGTTTACCTACCGGAGCGGCTTGAAGATGATCTTCACCGACCCGACCGTGCAGAAGACCGGCACGAAGTTCATTGGCGACAAAGGCTGGGTCTATTGCAACCGCAATGGCACTTTCGAGGCCGAGCCAGCTTCGTTGCTGCGGGTCAAGCTCAAGGACGGCGAACTGCATTTGCAAGAATCCATACATCATCAGGCTGACTTCCTGAACAGCGTCCGCACCCGTAAAGATCCCGTTTCCAACGTGGAGGCCACGCACGTCGCGAGCTACCTTGGCCTCATCGCCGAGATCGCCGCGCGGCTGGAAACGAAACTGAAATGGGACCCGAAGAAAGAACAATTCATCGGCAACGACGAAGCCAACAAGCGGCTTTCTCGTCCGATGTATAACGGCTGGAGTTTGTGACAAGATTCACATGGACGTCACGCGGAAGCTGTTGGTAAAGTCAACCACAACCACAAAATGAAAGGAGTACATCATGGGTAAGATACACGTCGGACTAAACACGGAGTTCTCGCGCAGCTCGGACAAGCCGTTCGAGTGGGCCGTCAAGGCGGCAGCCGAGATGGGCTACAAATACATCGAGCCGATGGTCCACTTCGGCCGCGAACTGATGAGCGAAGCCGGGTATTTCCACACCGTCTCGATGTTCGACGACCCGTACCGGATCAAGGACGCCTGCGACAAGGCCGGGCTGACCATCTCCGCGCTGCAATCGCACGGCCCGCTCGGCCGGCCCGAGGTGCACGGCGAATATATCAAGCTCGCCATCCGCACCGCCGCCGAGATCGGCGTGCCGGTCATCAATACCGACGAAGGCATCAAGGCGAAATGGACGACCGAGGAGGAAGATTTTGTCCTCATCAAATACACGTTGCAGGAAGCGGCGTTCATCGCCGAGCGGCGCGGCGTGAAGATCGGCCTCGAACCGCACGCGCAATACTCGCGTCATCCCGACGGCCTCGACCGCATTTACAATCTGGTGAAATCACCGGCGATTGGCATCAACCTCGACACCGGCAACGCCTACCTCTGCGGCCACGACGTTTATGCGTGGCTGGAACGCGTCGCCTCGCGACTCGTTCACCTTCACGCCAAGGACATCTCGGTGAAACACTCCGAGGCCGAGCGCGGCAAAGTCACCGGCACGCCGGTCGGTTGCGCCTGCGGCGAGGGCGTCCTCGACTGGGAGCGCATCGTGAAGATCGTGCGCGAGAAATGTCCGCGCGACATCGTCTTCTCCGTCGAGTGCGGCACCCCGGCGCAGGCCGCCAAAAGCCTCGAACATCTTTCCAAGCTCGTGTGAAAGCTGTTCTTTTACTGGCGGGATTCTGTTTGTTGGCGCAGGTTGCAGCGGCGGCTGGGACTCCTCAGCCGCCGCCGCCCCGCAGCCGGGCGGAAGTGGAAGCGGTCCTTGCAAAAGCGCCGAAAAGCCCCCCGCAAGCCGCCGCCAAACCGCTGACCATTCTCCTGCTGGCCGACAAGAAAGACCATGGCCCCGCCGGAAACGGCATGCATGATTATCCGGTGTGGCAGGAGAACTGGGCGAAGTTATTGGGCGGTTCTCCCGGCGTGAAAGTCCTCACCGCGCAACACTGGCCCGCTGAAGAGCAATTCAAGGCCGCCGATGTCATCGCGGCGTTTTGTTATTTGAAGTGGGACACCCAACGCATCGAGCAGGTCCGCAACTATCTCGCAACAGGAAAAGGACTGGTGGTGATCCACTCCGCCACGTGGACGAAACCGACACCTTCCGCGGAAGTGGCGTCCGTGCTCGGCGTCGGCGGTTTCCAACGTTACCGTCACGGCCCCCTCACACTGCGGATCGAAAAACCCGACCATCCGATTTGCGTCGGCCTGCCGCAGGAGTTCTCGTTGCACGACGAACCGTACTGGCCGCCGACGCCGGACCCGGTCGCGCCGGGCTACACGGTGCTGGCCACTTCGATGGAGAAACCCGCGCCCGACGCGGATACGATGCAGCCGCAACCGATGTTCTGGACCTGCGAACCGGAAAAAGGCCGCGTGTTCGGCTGTGTCCCCGGCCATTACACTTTCACGTTCGACGATGCGTACTTCCGCATTCTCCTGCTGCGAGGAATCGCGTGGGCCGGCGGGACGAATCCGCATCGATTCGATCCGCTGGTGTTGGGCACCGGGAAAATGCTGCGAATCAGCGCCGGGCGCGGCAAGGTGATCGAGATGCCGGACACCTCCGATGAGACGCGCGGTCTGGATTTATCGCGGCTGAAACTGGAATTGCTCTACGAGACAGACTTCACTGGGCCGTTGAAGTTCGTGAAAGAAGCCGACCTGTTCACCGATGGCAAGCGAGCGCGTTTGCCGGAAGACGTTGATTGGGTGCTGGAAGGCAAGGCCAGCGCGCTCATCGAGAACAAGCGGCTCGTGCTCAAGAATGACGCGAGCCATCTCGTGTTCTGGAACACGCGCGAGTTTCCCGCCGATCTGCTCATCGAGTTCGGCGTGTCGCCCGCCGACCCGAACAACGGACTGAACCTCGTATTCTTCGCCGCGAAAGGTCGTGACGGCGGGAGCATCTTCGATTTGAGCCAGCCGATGCGCGACGGCGAGTTCAAGACCTACCACAGCGGCGCGCTGAATTGTTATCACGTCTCCTATTGGGCGATTGATCCTCAGGGCAAAGAACGCGGCACAGCGCACATCCGCAAGAATCATGGTTTTCATCTCGTTTCCATGGGCCGCGACTTCATCGCCGGGCAAGGGCCGGGGCCGCATTGCATACGGATTCTCAAGCTCAGCAACAAGATCACCGTCGAGACCAACGGCAAAATCGAGGTACGCTTCGAGGACGACGGCAAGACATACGGCCCCGTGTGGAAGGAAGGCCGCGTCGCCCTGCGCCAGATGCAGCACACCGGACATTCGAGCTACACGCACTTCAAGGTCTGGGCGGTGAAACCGGCGCAACAGTGAACACTCTTTTCGCTCTGGTTGCGCTGCTGACGTTGCTGGGCGGCGTCGGAACAACTGCGCCAGCGCAGCCGAATATGATATTCATCCTGGCCGACGACCTCGGCTACGGAGACCTCGGCTGCTACGGCTGTCCGGATATCCGCACGCCGCGCCTCGATGCGTTGGCCGCCCAAGGGATGCGTTTCACCGACGCGTACGCCAACGGCCCCACTTGTTCGCCGACGCGGTACGCCTTCATGACCGGCCGCTACCAACAACGCGGCGGCTTGGAATACGCGCTCTACTATCAGGAGAAGAATGCCGGGCTGCCGCCCGGCGGAGAGACGCTTGCCAGCCTGCTCAGAAAAACCGGCCGCTGCACCGCGCTCATCGGCAAGTGGCATCTTGGCTACGACCCGGAGCGCGCTCCCAACGCGCAAGGTTTTGACCACTTCTTCGGCTTGCTCGGCGGCAACCATCATTATTTCCAACACATGGATCGCCTCGGTCATCACGACCTTTTCTGGAATGAAAAAGCCATCCAGCGAAAAGGTTACTCGACCGATCTGTTGACCGATGACGCCCAGCGTTTTCTCGCCGAGAATCGCCGCCGGCCCTTCTTTCTGTTCCTTGCGTACAATGCGCCCCATTTCCCCTATCAAGGACCGCGCGACGCCGACCGTGTCGTGGAGCCAAAATCTCCAAGCTGGCAGTCCGGCACCCGCGCCAACTACGTCAGCATGGTCGAACATCTCGACAAAAGCGTGGGCCGTGTGTTGGATGAACTCGACCGGCTCGGGTTGGCAACAAACACCCTCGTCGTCTTCACCTCCGACAACGGCGGCGACCCGATGGGCCGCAACCTGCCGCTTTCCGGACTCAAGGGCAGCCTCTGGGAAGGCGGCATTCGCGTGCCCTGCATCGCGCGTTGGCCGGGAATGATTTCCGACGGCAGTGTCAGCCGGACGCCCATCATCACGATGGACTGGACGGCCACATTGCTGGCGTTGGCCGGAGCGAAAACCTCCGTTCCCCTTGATGGTAGTAATCTTCTTCCCATCTTGCGCGGTGAAACACCGCCCAACGAACGCACACTGTTCTGGAGGCGCGTTCCTGAGCCTGTGCGCAAAAAAGTCATCCCGCAACGCGCCGTGCGTTGTGGTGAATGGAAGTATTTGGAGGAATACAAACAGCCGTCCCGCCTGTTCCATCTCGCCGCCGATCTTCCGGAAACGAACAACCTCGCCCCACAACATCCCGACCGCTGCGCCCGTTTCCGCAAATTGCTTGATGACTGGGAAGCCGCCTTGCCCAACGCGGTCACTCGCGCTTCAGCGCCTTGACCGGGTCAACGTTCGCCGCCCGGTTCGCCGGCCAGAGACCGGCCAGCAACGACACTGCCGCCGCGCCCGCCAACAACAGCGCGCACCTCGTCCAGTCAACGGAGAAGAGGCTGCGCGGGATCATCAACATTTCTTCCGGGTCGCTGATCTCGCCGGCCGCGATGTGCAGGACGAGCCGGCTGATCCAGTAGGCTGCCGTCCAGCCAAGAAAAATGCCGACCAACGTGCCGAGCGCACCGAGAAAAACCGTTTCGGTCAGAAACAGACGGCGCACGTCGCCCTTGGTTGCGCCAAGCGCACGGAACAGCCCAATGTCCGCGCGGCTGTCGGAGACAATCCGCGAAGTCGTGCTCCAGAGCAGGCCGCACGCAAGCAGCAACAACACGCCGCCAAACGCGTACCCGATTCGCTTGACGATTTTCATCGCTGTGTCCACCTCCTTCAGGAACGACTCGAAAGCGTTTTGTCGCGTGGTCGCCCCAAAGCCCATCTCCTTCAGCCGCTTCACGACAGGCTCCGGATTGGTTCCGGCTTTCAAGAGCACGGTTGCCCTCGTGAATTCGCCCTCACGCGGCGCGCGCCGGCCATGCGGGCCGTACTCGGCCGGCGGTTCCACCGGGCGCAGCCGCGCCAAGTCGTTGCGCTGTTTCAGCCACTTCGCGCAGAGCCGGGCCGGTTCCTCGGGCATCAACAGGCGCGTGCCCGGACAAAACCCGACCACCCGCCCCTTCAACGTCAACAACCGGTTGTGAATCATCTTGTCGAACTCGCCCTCGTATGACTCGATGTGTTTTCTGCGTTGGGCGATTTCCTCTTCGCTGAGGCGCAACCACTGTTTCTTGTCGTAATCGTAACGGAACCGTTCCAATTGCCCCATCGGATCGCCCACCCGCAACGTCACATCCCGCCCGATCCACGACTGCACACGCGCGGGATCTTCGAGTTCGAACTTGCTCGTCCGCTCGTGGTAACGCAATTTCACAAACCGCTCGCCAAGCACCAGCGGGATGACCCCTTCGCAGGCGGCAAGTTCTCTGGCGTCCGCATACCGGCAAATCAACGCTTCCGGCGCGCCCATCGCATAATCGTGCGACGCCGCGCGCGGCGATTCGGCCAACGCCTCCACGTTGACCGGCTGGATCCGGATCTCCGGCGCCGCCGCCTCGACCTCCTTCCACTCGCAAAACTCCGCCAGCAACTCGTCCGACAGAAATTGCGCCCGTTTCCGCGAGGACGACGACTCCTCGTCGCCATAATGGCGCGGGGTATGCGTGACGCGAATGACGTCCTTGTCAATTTCCTCGGTGAACCCGGTGCGGATGACAAGGTCGCGGATGCCGCTCACAAGCGAATTGACGGTGACAACGACCAGGATCCCGAGCGCCACGGAGATAATGGAGAACACCGCGCGTTTCCTGCGCAGCCCGATCTTCCGGACGCTGAGCCGGATCTGGTCGCGTCGGCGAATCATGCCTCCGCCCTTCCCCGTCCGACCGCCCCCCTCCCCGGTGAATCAGAGGAACGATCGTTCCTCTGATTCACCGGTGGATGGGAGGCTGTGGATTGCAGCCGCGCGCACGCGCCACGCAAACGGTTGCGGAATCGTTTGTGCCATTCCCACACCTCGGCCCCCCGGTACCCCGCCGGCCACAAGCCGCGGGGCAACAGCGGATCGAAAATCATCGCGTGATCATAGGCGATTTTTTCCGATCGCGCTTCGGCTGCCAGTCGCTCCAGGTTGCTGGCATGTTCCAGGATTCGAAAGCCTGCTTTCACCGTTTGGAGAAAAGCTTCCTGTCGCCGTCCGATTTCCTCCCAATCCCACGCGGAAGCGACAATCTCCTGATCGGTGCAGAGAAACACCCGTCGTGATTCAAAACCACAAAAACACTCCGGCACGC
Source organism: Verrucomicrobiota bacterium (assembly GCA_016871575.1). Taxonomy (GTDB): domain Bacteria; phylum Verrucomicrobiota; class Verrucomicrobiia; order Palsa-1439; family Palsa-1439; genus CAIKAP01. The sequence continues at coordinate 86,019 of VHCW01000004.1, read as the reverse complement.
CTTCCGCGTGAACAATCTGGTTCAGAATCGGTTCCAACTCGTCCGGCCAAATCCAGACGCTTCGTTGCAGCAGACCCAATCCGCGTGCGCGCAACGCGCGCCACAACCGTTTCCGGTCTTTCCGTTGCACTTCGGGCAAATCGAAAGTCACCACCCGCCACATCCCGTCCCAACGCCGCTCCCAACGTGGGGTCGGGTCTTGGTCACCCAGTCGTTGTCGTCCTTTGTCAGTGAGAATGAACACCGATTCTGCGCCTTGACCGGTGCGGCTGACGAGTTGCTCGCGATGAAGCCGCTGAATGAGGGCGTCCCGCCGGTGGTAATAGTGGTATTCTTCGAATCCCGCCAGCATATTGGACAAGGTGGGGCGCATCAGCTTGCCCATGCCCCACAGGAACATGTCGAGAATCTCCGCGTAATCCACTTTCTTTACAGGCAGTTTTTTTGATCGGTTCATGAAACGCGCTCCTGCAGGTCTACCGGTGAATCAGAGGAACGATCGTTCCTCTGATTCACCGGGATGGTGGGTGGTGAGAGAGGCGGCGGGAGGGAGGCGGCCAGCGCGCCTTTTTCGATGCGCAACACACGGTCGGCAAATGCCGCGGCTTTTTCGTCATGCGTGACAAGCAGGACGGTGACATTGCGCTCGCGGTTGATCCTCTGAAGCAACGCCATCACCCGGAATCCTGTGTCGCGGTCGAGGTTGCCGGTCGGTTCGTCGGCGAGGATGATCTTCGGGTTGTTGATGAGCGCGCGGGCGATAGCGACGCGCTGGGCTTCGCCGCCGCTGAGTTGTTCGGGCTTGTGAATCGCGCGATCGCCAAGGCCGAACTCGTCCAGTAACGCGCGGGCGCGCTCGCGGCGCTCGGTCTCGCTGACGCCGGCGAAGACGAGCGGTAACGCGACGTTGTCGAGCGCGGTGTAGTAACTCGGCAGGTTGAAGAACTGGAACACGAACCCAATGGTCCGGTTCCGAAATTCGCTGATGGCCCGGTCGTCAAGCTGGCGGAGGTTCTGGCCGGAGACGATGACGTTGCCCGCGGTCGGCGTGAGCAACCCGGCGATGACCTGGATGAGGGTGGTTTTGCCGGAGCCGCTCGGGCCCATAATGGCGACGAAACTGCCTCCGTCGAGCGCGAGGCTGGCGTTGCGCAACGCCTCGACTGACTCGCCCTTGAGGCGATAGGTGACACTGACGTTGTCGAGCCGTATCACGGGACGCGAATGGCGATTCTTTCGACGCCGGCGTTTCCGTCCTCGTCGGTGGCGCGCACGGCGATGGTGTGCGGCCCGGCCGCAAGCGGAAGTTTGACGCCGAAGATTTCTTCGCGATCGTCAAACACACCGTCGGCGGGCGCGAAGAACTTCCACTCGGCGCCGTCCACGGAGTATTCAAGGAACCGGATGAGGCTGAGCTTGGAGCGGGCAACGCCACGCAGCATTCCGGCGTCGAATTTCAGGTCGGAGACAATCGGGCGCGCGTTGTTGACCTTGATCGAATGGCTGATCCGCTCAGCGATCAGCGCTTCGCCAACAGGATTGCATTCCTCGTCGCTGGCGGTGACTTTGACGCGGTACCAGGCATCCGGAATGGAGTCGGTGTCCCATGAATGTTCCGTCGCGCGGAGCGTGCGGCCCTGGAGCATGGGAATCCAGACTTCATCGCCCTCAGCGCGATAATAAAGCCGGTAGAGCAACGTGTCGCCATCCTTGTCGGACGCGCGCCACGAAAGGCGCTTGATGGTGCTGGCCGGTTTCGGGCGGAATTGTTCGGGGGCCGGTGCGGCAGGGGCGCCGGCGGTGGTGACGACGTTGGTTTTGGGTTTCTCGCCGGTTTCGAGCGCGGAGATTTCGGGTTTTTGGTTTTGGACTTGGAGATGGAGCGTGAGGGAACGCAGACACGGTTCCGACTGGCGCGCGAGCGTGGCGCGGAGCTGGATGTAGCGGCCACGCGGGCTGCTGATTGCGGCGGGAGCCTTGGTGAGCGGTTGGCTCCAGGTGGACCATGTTTTATCGGGCAGCGCGGTGTTGCCGGTGCGCGTGGCGACAGTCACGGCGCCCTCGGCGCGCCAATCGAGTTTGCCCCACGTGGCGAGAAACCGGCAGTCGCGAGCTTCCGAGGTGTATTCGCCGTTGGCGGATTTCTGGGCGTCAATGAGGTAGGCGTTGCCGATGTTGCCCATGCCCACAAACGCCAGCCGGCCATTGTGGACAGCGAGGGTGAGCGCCTGTTTCTCGTCAAAATCGAACAGCAGTTCCCAATGCTGGCCGTCAGGAACGCGGAACACGCGACCCGCACCGGCCATGGCCAGCAGGATGCCGCCCTCAGCGTCGCGGGCGATGGCGTGGATGGATTCGTTGTCCCAATACGCCCAGCGGTCCACACGACCGTTGGCCTGGCGCTGATAGAGCGCACCGGCAAGGAGATTGGCCATGCGGGTTTCGGGCGGCGTCTCGCGTCCGGTGGTGCGCGTGGCGGCGGGAGCGCCGTATTGGGCGGTCAATTGGGCGCCGAGCGCTTCAAATTCGCCGGCGCTGGGTCGCTGTCCGGGAACCGGCGCGCGGGGGCGGCGGACTTTTTGTTTGTTGACGGCAACGAAAAGATCCTGGCCGCTGACGAGGATCGCTTTGACTTCGTCCTCGGCAAATTCGTGCAGCACGCTGCCTTTGCCCTTGGCGGTGACGCGGTACAGCAGGCCGCGGTCGCTGCCGCCGGCCAGCAGCGAGCCGTCGGCGGGATCGAACGCGAGGCAAAGAATGTTGGAATCCTCGGCGGTGTACCATTCTTCCGGTTTCGCGTCGGCGCCGATGCGGTAGATTTTTCCGTCGGCCCCGGTGCCGGCAAAGAGGACGCCGTTCTTGTCGAGCGCGAGCGCCCAAACATACGGCGACCGGAGCCGGCAATAATCGCTGCTCTTCTTGTCGGGAGTGATCTTGAAGATTTTTCCGTCGGGGAGCGTGCCGGCGTAGAGGTTGCCTTGCGCATCGCAAGCGAGGGAGGTGACGGCGACGGCATCGGTGGTGGCGATTCGGACAGCTTGACGGTCTTTGCCGATGGCGTACACGTCGGCGGGCGAGCCGGTGCCGAAATAGATCGTGCCGTCGGGCGCGACGGTGGAGCACCAGATTTCCTTGGCGAACTCGCCGAGCTTGGATGCGTTGTAGCCGAGACGCAACTCGCCGTCGCTGGCGACAGTGAGGCGCTGGAGTTTGCCGCGCATGAAGTCGGCCGGCGTCTGGACTTCCCAGCGTTCGGTTTTGACGGCGAGCGCAGGAGTCAGGAGACAGAAGACAGAAGTCAGCAGAAGGGATGTTTTCATGAATCATTCCTGTCGGATCGGCACTCGGGCGACGGCTGTGCCACTGAGCACCCAGCCGGTGGGCGTGACGAGTTGCTGCACGTCGGCGGCGCCGAGCGGGCCAAATGGATTGTCGTCGCCGAGAACACCGAGCGCGCTGGGCGGCAGATTGCGCAACAGTTTGCCGCGATACTGGAGACCCTGGCCGGCAGTCTGGATGACCGCCACCAGATCGGTGGAGCGATGGCGTTTCTGGATCGCGCGGAGATAATCGTCGAGGCTGTCGGGCGCGGCGACGTCAGCCGGCGCGGTGGCGCCGCTGGTGACCACGACAACAAGTTCCCGCAACGTGTCGGTGGCCGCGGGCACGGTGACGGGGATGGTGCGGATCTGTTCAGGCTGTCCGAATGGTTTCAGGACAACGTGAAGTTTGGCTTTCTCGCCGCGTTCGACCTGCGCTTTCTCGAAGTAGGCGCGCTTGATGTCGGCGGTGCGACGTTCGAGCGTTGCTTCCACGTGGATCTCGGCGCTGTTGATTTGGGGACGGCCAAACGGCGAGGAGAACAACTGGGCAATCGGCATGACGCTGCCGGAATTGAAAAGACCGCCGGAGGGGTGGAAGAACGTGTTGGTCAGCGTGATGGAACGGTCCGAAAGAACGGCGGTGAGGCGGACCTGCAGCATCGTGTCTTGGGATGAGCCGGAAGCGGAGCCGATGACTTCGGCGAGGGCGTTGACGATCAGGCGCGGCGTGAACACGGGATGATCAATCACTTCCAGCGCGTATTGTTCGTTGTGGCCGGTGCCGCGATTGACAACGCGCGCGACGACGGGAATCATGCGGGCGGTAGTGGCGGTGTCGGCGACGATGCAGCTTTGCCAGTCGCCAACCATCGCGCCGCGTTCGCTGACGGGCGAAGCCATCTTGAACGAGCGTTGCAAGCTCGACATGACAACGTGAACCTCGGCGTGCACGGCCGGCGCCGAGATGAGGCCGGCTTGGAGGAACGGATGGCCAAACGCAAGGACGCGACCGCGTTTCTTGTCAACATAACTGACCGTGCCGACACCGGTGGCATCGAGGTCGCCCCGCATCAATTGCACGCCGATGGCGCCGCCCGGCTCAAAATCGGCATCGGAACGTTTCAACGCCCCGCTCGCGCCGCCCCCGGCAACGGGGAGCAAACCGTAGGGTCGAAATTCCTCCGCCATTTGCGCGATGACGCGCGGGCTGAAGCCGCCCAGCGCAAGCGGCGTGAGCAACGGTTGGAGCGCCGCCTCGGAAGAGGCGCGCGTCGCGGGCGCAGGCGCAAGGCCCGGCTCGGCTTTGCGATCAATCTCGGCGAGCATGTTGTGGATGGGCGTCACGCCGGCGAGCGGGTCGTTCTCGAACGTCCACCCGTAAGCGAGCGCGCCGATGAGCTTGCCGTCAATGTAGATCGGACTGCCGCTCATGCCGGCGATGACCTTGTGGTGTTCAAGATTCGCGCCGCTCATCCTGATGAGGATCATGTCCTGCTTCGGAAAGGCGTTCTTGAGAACGCCGAGGATCTCGACCTCGAACCGCTCCGGTTTTGTGCCACGGAACACAGACAGGCCGTAGCCTTTCATGCCGGGGGTGAGTTGCTCGGGGCGCAACGTCTCCTGCGCCAACGCAGTGAACGTTACCAGACAACCGAGGATGAACAGGCGAATGACTCGCATGGCGCGCCCTGCATACCATCATTTGCGCGTTGCGACAAGTTCAGCCTTCGAGGAGGGCGATGGCGTCTTCGAGTTTGGCGCGGATGGCGGCGAGGCGGTCGGGGTCGGTGACGGGTTTGCCGGCGTGGTCCTGGACGTAGAAGGTGTCTATCGCGGCGCCTTTTTCGGTCGAGATCCTCGCGAAGCTGATGTCGAGGCCGAGACTGGTGATGGTCTGGGTCAACGCGAAGAGCAGGCCAAGACGGTCTTCCGTCTGGATTTCGATGATGGTGCGGGTCGGCGTTGTTTCGTTGTCGAACTCGATGACGGTCGGGATGGTGACGACGCGGATGCGGCCGGGGACGCGGTGGGCGGCGTGCATCCTGGCGAGGAGATGACTGAAGTCAACATCGGCGCGGTTGGTCAGCGAGGCGATCAACGCGGTCTCGGCGGCGCGAAGCGATTTCTCGTCCGTGACGGCGGCAAGGTTGCGGTCGCAGACGTCGAAGAAGTCGAGGACGACCTGGTCGCCGCGGGTGTAGATGTGGGCGCGGAGGATGTTGATGTGGGCGGAGGTGAGGGCGCCGCAGATTTTGGAGAACAGGCCGACGCGGTCCCACGTGCAGAGCGAGAGCCGGCTGTGGCTTTGGGCGGGGAACGGCTCCCATTCGATGATGGGGTTGAGTGTGTCCTCGGGTTTTTCGGCTTCGAGTTGCCGGACGAGGAATTGATTGACGAGACCGAGGTGGTGAATGATCGTGTCGGCGTTGGTGTTGATGTAGTAACTGGCGGGCATCAACTCGAAATGGGAGTAGGTCTCTTCGAGGGGAAGTTTGTTTTTGAGTTTGGCGCTGACTTCCTTGTAAAGCTGCTCGATGCGGCGCGAGAGGATGTTGCGGGCGCGCTCCGGCCCGGCGAGGGCTTGTTTGGTATGGCCGTACAGTTGCCAGAGGAGGGCTTGTTTCCAGTCGGTCCACATCTTCGGGCCGGTGCCGATGGAGTCGGCAAACGTCATGAGCATCAGGAGATCGAGGTTGGATTCGTCCTTCACGATGCGGACTGCGGCATCAATGGTGGCCTGATCATCGAGGTCGCGGCGCTGGGAGAGCATGGCGAGCTTGAGATGGTCGCGGACCAGGAAGAGAAGATGGGCGGTCTCGTCGGCGTTGAGCCGGAGCCGGGTGGCGACGCTGCGGGCGGCGTGGAGGCTGGCTTCGGCGTGGCGCGGAACGTTGGCGGCCTTGCCGACGTCGTGCAACAGAATGGCGAGATACAGGACGTCGGCGTGCTCGACGTTCTGGAAAATTTTCCGGTAGGCGGCGTGCGGCGGTTCGACGGCGTCAATGATGCGGTCGAGGTTTTCGATGACGTGCAAGGTGTGTTCGTCGGCGGTGTAACGGTGGAAGAACTCGTGTTGGACGAGACAGGTGAGCCGGCCAAATTCGGGGATGAGTTTGCCGAGCAACCCGGTCTCGTGCATGAGGCGAAGGATGCGCGCGACCTGGCCTTTGCGGTGAAGAATGGCAAGAAGGACGTCGCGCATGTCGGGCGCGTGCTGGAACTTGCGGTCCACGAGACGAAGGTTCTGGCGGATGAGCGTGCGCAATTCGGGGCCAAGCTCGGCGTTGCGCTGTTGCGCGTGGAGGAACACGCGAAGCAGACGATGGTTGTCCTCCTTGAAAACGGCGCGCGACTTGGCATTGAGCGCGCCGTTGCGAAGCACGAAGCCGTCGAACTCCTCGGTTTTGCGGGCGCGGCGGTCGAGAAACGCGCCGAGCCGGGAGGTGGCGGTGGTCAGCGCCATGCGCGCCGCGAGGGCGTTGGTGAGGAGGAAAACGTTGCGCGCCTGCGTGTAGTACTCGCGCATGAACGCCTCGGTGCGGCGCAACACGTCGCGCTGGCGAAACCCGAACTCGTCGGCGATTCGCGGCTGGAGAGCAAGCCCGATGGCGTCGCAGGCGCGGCCGGTGAGGTAATGGAGCGAGGTGCGGACACGAAGAATAAAATCGTAAGCGCGTTCGAGGTCGCGCTGCTCGGCGCGTTCGAGGAAACCTTTCTGGCGAAGCTCGTCAAGGGTGAGGACACCGTACTTGAAGAACGCCATCCATGTCAGGTTCTGAAAATCGCGCAGGCTGCCGCAGCCGTTCTTGACGTTTGGCTCCTGCATATAGACGGAGTCGCCATGTTTTTCGTGGCGGTTGCGCTGGTCTTCCATGCGGGCGGCGATGTACTCCGCCTCGTGGCCGCGGACGCACTTGCGGATCAATGTCTGGCGAAACTTCTCGTAATGGTGCGCGTCGCCGGCGATGAGACGCGACTCGATGAGCGACGTCTTCGATTGCATGTCGGCGTTGGCTTGTGTGACCGCCTCGTCAATGGTCCGCGTCGAGTGCCCAACTTTCAGCCCGATGTCCCACAACAGATACAACGCCTTCTCGACGACTTCCGCCAAATCGGGGCGCGACAGCTTGTCGTGCAGGAACATCACGTCAATGTCCGAAAACGGATTCAGTTCGCCGCGCCCGTAGCCGCCGATGGCGACGAGTGAGATGGGCGCGGTCGGCCGGTCGAACACGTGCCGCAGCAACGTGTCCAGCACCGCTGTGCGTCCCTGCGCCACCTCGCGTCCGCCCGCGCCGGCGCGATGCTCCATCAGCAGACGGTGGGTCTCGACCTTGAGGAACTGCTTGTAGAGACGAACCACCTCGGAGCGTTTCGCCCCGGGTTTGACTGTGAGGCACTTATCGGCGTGCGCTTTCAGCTTCGCTTGGAACCAGTCCTGTCGCATCGCTGCCACAATACGGGACGGCCTCGTTTGACGCAAGCCATTGCTGGCCAAGCCGGTGTGATGTTGCCAAATTGTCACGGGCAAGCAGGTTGATTTTCAGGTGGTTTGGGGTATGCTATCCGCCAATTAACCCTGTAGGAGGGGGTTAACCATGACGCTGCAAAAGCGAAAACGAAACCCTCTGGCTGAAATCGTTCGATCCCAGCTCGAGGAGATCAACAAATACAAATGGATCGAAAGTGAGAAGTTCGGCAGGGACATTGGGATGGAGCGCGCCGCCCGCGAATGGATGGCGAAACATTTCCCGGACTGGAAACAGTACCGATGGAAGCAGGCCATTGCGGAAGCGTTGCGACAGACCGATGTCGGCTTGAACTGATCGCTTCCGATGCCAAAACCTCGTCGGGGCGGGTGGCAACACCCGCCCCGACTTCTTATTGCCTCCGCCGCCTGCCGCGTGTAACCTGCCGCCATGCTCCAACTCGGTGTCAACATTGACCACGTTGCCACGCTCCGTCAGGCCCGCTACAAAGCCGGCCACGAGGGCATGACACCCGAACCGGACCCCGTCGCCGCCGCCGCCGAGGTCGAGGCCGCCGGCGCGCACGGCATCACCGTCCACCTTCGCGAAGACCGACGGCACATTCAGGACGCCGACGTCCAGACACTCCGCAAAACCATCCGCACCCGGATGAACCTCGAAATGGCCGACGTGCCGGAGATTGTCGCCATCGCCGAGGCGCTCAAGCCCGACGAGGTCTGCATCGTTCCCGAACGCCGCGCCGAGGTCACCACGGAAGGGGGACTCAACGTCGCCGGCAAATCGCTGCCCCGCACCATTGCCCGGCTCCGCAAAGCCGGCATCGTCGTCAGCCTCTTCATCGCGCCCGACCTCAAACAGGTCCGCGCCAGCGCGGCCGCCGGCGCGCAGTTCATCGAGTTGCACACCGGCGCCTACGCCAACGCGCGCAACAAGTCCCTCGAACTGAAACGCCTCGTCGCTGCCGCCGAATTGGCGCACGAACTCGGCCTGCGCGTCAACGCCGGGCACGGGCTGACCTACCAGAACGTCTCCGGCATCTTTCCCGTGCCTCACTTGGAGACGCTCAACATTGGGCACTCGATTGTTTCGCGCGCTGTGTTTGTCGGGCTGCGTCAGGCTCTCACCGAGATGCTGGCCGCGATGAAGGGCTATCCCGGATGAGCGTTCTCGGCACCGGCATTGACATCGTCGAGACCGGCCGGATCCGCGACTCGTTGGAAAAGTTCGGCGACCGTTTCGTCAACCGCTGTTTCCTGCCCGGCGAGATTGCCTATTGCCGCTCGATGAAATTTTCCGAATTGCATTTCGCCGCGCGTTTCGCAGCGAAGGAGGCCATCTCGAAAGCGTTCGGCACGGGCATCGGGAAACAACTCGGCTGGCGCGACATGGAAATCTGCCGGCGCGACAGCGGCGAGCCGTTTGTGATGCTGCACGACAAAGGCGTCGAACTGGCGCGCGCGCGCGGCGTCGCCGAAGTGCTGGTGAGCCTTTCCCATTGCAAGGATTACGCCGCCGCGCAAGCCGTCATTGTCGGCCGTTCAGCGGGCGCGCCAAAATAAGGCCGCGCCGACAGCGCCGAAAATCACATTCGGCAACCACGCAGCCACCACTGGCGGGAGACGCCCGCTGTAGCCGAATTGCAGCGACAGCCGCATGACGATGAAAAACGTCACCACCAGCACCAAAGCCATCCCGACCCCCATCATCGGTCCCCGCCGGCTGACCTGCATGCCCAGCGGGACGCCAAGCACGACCACGACCAGGCAGGTCAACGGCATCGCATAACGCCCGTGCATCTCGACGAGATAGCGCGGCTGCTGCGAGGCGCGCCCCGCGTTGCGCAACGCCCGCGCAAACCGGCGCAACTCGGTCGTGGTCATTTCCTGATGGTGCTTGCTTTCCAGCAGCAGCCGTTTGGGCGTCTCGGTGATGAACGGGAAATTCGTCGTCGCCACAAACGCATCCGGCGCCGGCGGGTGCACGATCCGCACGTCCTCAAACTGCCATCGCTCCGCCGTCCAGACCGCGCGCCGCGCGAACACATCCATCAGCGGTTTGCCGTCGCGGTCCCGCAGATAAAACGCCACGTTGTCCATGACGTTCTCTTCCGGGGCGAACTCCCGCGCGTACCAATCCCGGTATTCCTGCTGATTGGAGAAGAAGAAATTCCGGAGCTTCTCCTTGGCCGGCAATCCGCTCATCTGGCGTTGCAACGCCAGCGCCCGTTCGCGCGACTGCGGCGCGAATTTGTCGCCCAGGCCGAAGGAGACCGCCGACGCCATCAAGCCGACCACGAAGAACGGCAGGCCGAGCCGCCAGACGCTGATGCCGCTGGTGCGCATGGCCAGCAGTTCATTGTGCCGGCCCAGCATGGAGAGGCAAAACAACACGCCCAGCAACACCGTCAACGGCAGGATGAACACCAGCGGCTCCGGCAGCATGACCAGATAATAGCGCAGGATCATGCCGATCTCGGCGCGTTGCCTGAGAAAATCGCCGAGGTTCTCCAGCAGATCGTGCACGATAAACAACAGCAGGAACGCGTCGAAACTGTACATCAGCGGCCACGCGAACTCCCGCAGCAGATATTTGTCCAGAATCCTCAATCGCACGGGCAGAGAGTAGGCAGACCCAGCCGCTGGACGCCAGCAAAAAGAGTCAGTGCGCGCGCCCTTGCACCAGACGGAACAACCCGATGAAATCGTCGTCGCCCCAGCCGCGGTCCAGGGCGGCCTGATAAAAACTGGCGAGCATCCGGGTCTGCGGCAATGGCAGGGTTCCGCCGGCGGTTTCCAGCGCGAGGCGGAGGTCTTTGCCCATGTGTTTCAGCGAAAACTGTGGCGCGTAATCGGCGGCGCGCAGCTTGGGTTCCTTCAACTCAGCGAGGCCGGACCAACTCACGTTCAGGCGCAGCGCCGAGAAATAATCGTCATCGGAGATGCCGGCGGCCCGCGCGAAACTCAGGCTTTCGCCCAGCGCCGAGCCGACGAGGGCGATGTTGATGTTGAACGCCAGCTTGATCGCCGAGGCGCTGCCGACGGGACCGACGTGCTTGATGTGGCTGGACAGCCGCGACAACACGGGGCGGGCGCGTTTCAACACCGCCTTGTCGCCGCCGACGAAGAAGACCAGCTTGCGTTGTTCGGCGGCGATTTTGCTGCCGGTGAACGGCGCCTCCAGGAACGACGCGCCGGTTGCCTCGACTTGCGCGGCGAAATCGCGGGAGGCCGCCGGCGAAATGGTGCTGGATTGGACAACAATCTGACCGGAATGCAGGACGGGTTTGATCCGATCCAGCACGCCCTGCACGGCGGGCGGATCGGCGACAACGATGTGAAGCAATTCGGCGCACTCCGCGGCGGCGCAGGCGTCGTGCGTGTAGGAAAACTGCGACGGTTTGGGCGTGCGGTTCCAGCCGCGCACTTCATGGCCGTCCTGCAACAGGTTGTCGGCCCACGTGCCGCCAATGATGCCGAGTCCAAAAATGCTGATTTTCATGCCGCCAAGATACGGCCAGCGGGCAGCGTTTGTCACGCCGGGATTAGCGGAGGGCAAGGAACGCGAACATGCGGCCGGTGCGGCCGCGCTCGGCGCGATACGAATAGTAGAGGTCAAGATGACAGGCGGTGCAGCGGCGTTCGTTGTGGATGTTGCGGACACCGGCGGCGCGAAGCTGTTCTTCCAGCGGAGTCCAGAGATCCATGTCGTAGTGGCAAGGACCGATGCAGGGGCCGATGACGGCGAGGATGTCCGCCGGGCGCGCCGGCATCGCGGCAACGGCGGCGCCGGCGACGTTGGCGAGCGTGCCTTTCTTGCCGGAGTGGACAAGCCCGATTGCCTGCGGGGCAACGAGGAAAAGGGGGGCGCAGTCGGCGCAGCGGACCAGCAGCGGCAGCCCCGGCGCGGTGGTAATGAGCGCGTCAACCGCCGGATAGGCGCCGGGTTGGGTGACGAGGGCGACGCCGTTGCCGTGGATTTGCTCGGCGCGGGCGAATCGGTCGCAGCCGAAGGAACGGACGAGTTGTTGTTCGTAATCGGCGGCCTTGGTGTCGGCAGCGGTGCGCCGGGTAAAGGCGTGGCGGATGAACGGAACTTCGTTGAGCGGGGCGAACGTCTCGAAAGGCGTCATCGCGGTGCGCGGCGATTTCACGGTTTTCGTTTGGAGGGCGGAATGGTGGCGATGAGTTGGTCGAAGGGACCAGGCTCGCACCTGTAGGCGGCCAGGGCATTCTGGCGGGTGTTTTGGGCAAGCTCGTATTGTTTGGCCACGATGAACGCCTGGACGAGATCGAGGTAGGCGGCGCAGAGGTGTTTGCGGACGAGCGCGCTGTCGGCATTGAGCCGGGGTTGCGCCTGTGTGCCGGGGGAGAAGACGAGCGCGGTGCCTTCGCGGTCAATCTGGCGATAGACGTTGATGAGGGTGCGGAGCGCTTCCTGCCGGTTGTTGTCGAGCAGCAGTGTTTGCAGGAGGTGGACGGCGGCTTCTTCGAGCCGGTTTTGCGCGATGGCAACGGACGCGAGGCTGATGTAGGCGTCGGGATTGGCCGGCGAGAGGTGGCGCATGTAACGGTAAGCTTCGCGGGCGTCGTTGTAGAGGCCGATCCTCATGCAGGAATGGCCAAGGTTCCAATAAATCTCGTGGTTGCCGATGTCCGGGATGTCTTCCGGTTTGCGTCCGCGTTTCAGTTCCTTGGTCCGGTTCTCGTTGTTGAAGCTGTGATCCAACGGCACGGCGCGGCGCAAGGTCTCGATGGATTTCTGGTAGAAGGGCCTGCTTTCGGGCGTGGGAACCAGCGCGCCGTCGGCGCCGCGTTGCGAGAGCAGGTCGCCCTTGATGCGGTAGTAGGCGCCGAGGTGGAGGAAAACGATCTGCGCGCGGTCGGTGATCTGCGCGGCTTTTTCGCCTTCCTCGATGATGCGGTCAATGTTCTTGCCTTGCGGATCTTTTTCGTAGAGCGCGTAGGCAAGGGATTTGTGGCTCTTGAAACTGTTGGGGCAGACCTCGGCGGCCTTGGTCCAGAGCCGGACATCGTCGTCCCAATCGTAGTTGCGGAAGAACGTCCGGACGCCGTACACCAGCGCCAGCACGCAGAGGAAACCGCGCGCCAGCGACTGCAACCAGACGCGTTGCGCCCACGCCGAGATGTCCAGCCGCGCAACCACTTTCCGGCAGAGCGCATAAATCAAGATGACCGTCAGCCCCGCGTAGGCGATGGACGGCAGGTACATGAATCGCTCCGCCATGATGCTGCCGATGCACCACGCCGTGTTGTCCCACAGCGACAGCCCGAATGTTGGATTCGGCACCAGGTTCGACGATGGCAGGAACGTCAGGAAGAAAAACGCGACGAGGAAAAAGATCGCCTTGTGCCGGCGGTAATTGAGCACGGCCAACGCCACAATCGCCAGCACCAGCGCCAACACAGCGACCGATTTCCAGTCTTCCCAGCTATTCAACGGGAATTGCACCAGCGGAATCTCGTTGTAGGAGTAATCGCACGAGAGCCGCGCCGGCCAGAAAAACAGCCAGAAATATCGCCCCACAATCTTGATCGCCGTCAGGCGCGCTTCCCAGAAGCCGAGATCAATCAGCGGATTGTCCACAAACGGCAGCTCGGGCGGACGCAAATTCCCAAACACCTTGGACCGCACATAAAACATCACCGCCACCGCCGGCAGCACCGCAACGTAGCCTTTCAGGAAAAAGTCCCACGCATTGGCCAGCACGTTGAGCGCCCGGTTTCCGACCCGCTGTTGGAAACGGTAGGTGAAATCGTACAACACCATCACCGGCAGCACGACGACCGCGCTTTCCTTGCAGAACACGCCCAGCGTCGTCACCGCCGTCATCACCAGCAGCCACAAGAGCCTGCGCCAGCCGGTCGAAACAGTGCTTTTGGCATAACAAAGAAACGCCCCCAACACGGCAGCCATCGCAAACAAGTCGGCCCGCCCGACGATGTTGGTGACCGACTCTGTGACAATCGGGTGGATTGCAAACAGCAGCGCCGTCAACAACGACGGCCAGAGCTTGTCCATCAGCACCAACACGAAGTAATAAATCAACACCGCATTCAGCCAGTGAAACAACAGGTTTATCCAGTGGTAACTGGCCGCGCGGTCGCCGCTGTGCAACACCGCGTAGTTGAACAGGTAGGACAACGTCGTCAGCGGCCGGTACAGCCCGCTCACCGCCTTCGGGTACCAGTAGTCCTGCGTAAAGATCAGCTTGACGTTTTCCGATTTCGCCTGCCGCAGGCGCGGGTCTTCGAGGATGATGAATTTGTTGTCGAGCGCGAACTCGGTGTTGCGCAGCGTGTTGACAAACGTGAACAGCACCAACGTCCCCAGCAACGCCACCACGCCCAGATGCGCCGCCCAGCCGCACGATGTCCACAACACCCGGCGCACCGGCGGCTCCAGCGGGGCCGGCTTCACGGCGGCGGACGGAACGGATTCTTGTGGCTGTTGTGTCTCCATTGTCTCTCGGCGCAACGAAAGTGTGTCAGCAGGCGCATCCAAAGTCAACTTTTCACCGTGCCCCCTCTCCCGGAGTCGCAAACATTTGTAACAGTTGTTACAACCAGTTGCAATAGGTGACGGAGTCACCCCTGACTCTTGACGAATCTGCGCAAAGACACCCCGAACGGAACAAACCGGCTGGCCCACCGAAGTTCATCCGCCGCGGGCGGGAACATTTGTTACAACCGCAACAGGCAGAAACCGAAATCAATCACGATGCCTTCCGGCGATTTCACCACCGGCACCGACGGCCATCGGTCGGGTCGGGCATCGTCACCAACAGCGCCCTCAACAACGCCCGGCGCACAGGCTCGGCGAGGATGGAAAAGATCAGGACGGGTTTCCACTGCATCGTCGCCGGAGCAGTGGCAGGGGGCTGAGGCAAGAACCGGTGGTTTTCTGGCGGTTTCGTCCACATGCCGCGCTAACGGCCGGCAAGAACATTGCGGAATCTTTTTGCCCTCAAATCTTCTTGCCCAATCCCAAGCCGTCGATTGTCACTTCAAAAACTTCTCCACTTGGCGGCACAGAATCGGCAGTTTGTTCTCCACCACGTCCCATACGATCTCGTCGTCCGCGAGCGAATCGTTCAACGGCACGACAGGCTTCCAACACGTCAAGCAGTCTTTGTCTCGCTTCGTTCTTCATAGACCACCTGCCGCGTGGCGTCCACGGCGGCGCGGAAATGCGGACTTCGAATCATCCGTTCCGTCAGCACGTCCACCTTGCGGCCAAACAATTCTTCCAACGCCTCCGCAAATTCAAGGAACGCATCCGCGTAACCGGTGTAGCCAGTCCGCGCAAACTGGACCACAAAATCCAAGTCGCTTTTGGCCGGCTGAAAATCCCCGCGCGCCGCCGAGCCGAAAAGCTCCAAGCGACGGACTTCGTGCCGACGGCACAATTCCGCGATGGACTTCCTGCGTTGTTCGACCAGATCAATCATGTCAGGATTATATCACACGCTACCGAGAAAACAGTCAAGAATCAGAAGCTGACTCGGACAATAAACCGACTTGTCCGCCGTAGTTCTGACGTAGGCGGAAGCCTTGGCGAAGGCGGATTGCTCTTGGCGATGAACACCAATACCTGTCAGTGACAGGCATCGGCAGAAGGGCGCGACTACAGAACCCCGTATTCAATGCCGATGGCTACGCGCTGGCAAGGGCCAGCAATTTTCTTTCCACCTGACGCGGGAAATCCACCAACGCGAACAGGTCTTCAGGGAAGAGATAGTCCTCGCCGTCCTCGTCAATCACTCGCAGCAACGCATCTTTCGCGGCGTTCGGATCGGAGACGACCGGATAGACTTTCCCGCAAATCAATGAGGCCTCGTAATCGGTGTTGTCCAGACAAAGAGCAAATTGGTGTTTGGTTGTCTTCATGGCGTTTCCAGATACCGCTTAATCTTCATGTCACGCTTACCAATACCGTGAGCTTCGTACCAATGCAACTCCACTGTGCGCAGCGCCCCGTTGGGAAGCCGAACTTCGGCGACGCCTTTCAACTTGCGCCAGCGCCCATCCCCATGCTGCTTGCGCAGGTAACGCAAAATGCGGATTCCTCCACCGGTGGCGATGGCTTCGATTTGACGAATGTTCCCAACAACTTCGAATCTCATCGGACATATCCTGCGCAATTGATCCTGCGTTGACAAGCTGGTTCTGCTTCGAACAAAATCGTCGTGGCCGCCGACTTGTCCGCCGAAGCTTCAGCGAAGGCGGATTGCCCTTTGCGATGAACACCGATGCCGGTCAGTGACAAGCATCGGCAGAAGTGCGCCGCAAGGTAGCCTGAAAGATCCGTCCAGAGTGGGGAATTGACAACGGGTCACCTCGACGACTGGAGAACATCTAGCCATCGGGGCAGACGTTTGTCCCGGAAGTTTTGCAACTTCGCACTCGTCACATGTTCCAAGGCGGCTATTGGAAGAGCGCTTGTCCAGTCAATGCCATGCTTCTTTAGCGCCTTTACTCCAGATCGGTTCATGGCTAACGCCATTGTTCCTTCCAACAAGTTCAGGCAATCTCTGGCGGGAAGCTTGTCGATTTCGACCGCCATGATAAGCTCTCGCAAGAAACCGCGAACGCACAAGAGCATGATCTTCAGATGACGCACGTCCTGACGTTCCAGTCCGGGTTTGTCCTGCGGCAAACCAACCGCCGCTTCCAATTTCGCTTTCAGCAGGATCACCGGATGTAGGACACGGAATCGGAGACCTTCATGTTTGACGACCAAAGCCGTTGCTTTCGCTTCCGTGGTCATGACGCCGTGGATTCGCTTCAATACCTCAACCTTGATCGGTCGCGCTCCCGCTCTCGGAATCTCCAAGTACCCGGCCGATGGAATCAACAACTTGCGCGGCGCCGATTCTTTCCTGAAACCGGTTGCCTTGGCCAGATGGTCGAGGTCAAGGTAATCACCCAACACATCGAGGTCCTTGCTCGTGAATGGCAAGTATGGTCGTAGTTCCGGTTCAGTGGCCAGATAACGGTCTGCCCAAATACTCACTGCTTGTCCGCCGACAACCACCAGATTCGCTCCCTCCGGCAGCGCGAGAATGGAACGGTAATCTTGGATCTTCGTTTGGGGACGGGACGTAGCCACAGCACTCCCGCCACGTTCTATGGACGACGTTGCTGATGGCGGCGGAAATAGGCCATGGTTTCCGCCAAGTTCAAAATTTGAAGTTTCGCGCAACGCGCAAAGAGAGCATTCTCAGCTTGCGCCTGTTTGGGAGTGACCTCTTTCCGCGCAAGACGACGCCAATCGCGTTTCCGATCCGCGGCTTTCGCCGCACGGAAATGCTCAAGAAGCGCGGGCTGCGTCGGTCTATTTGCGACAGTCTTCACGGCTTCAGCATAACGGTTCCATCAACCGAGTCAAGCATGGCGACAGACTCAAAAGAATCAGAAACTGACGCTGGTCTTGTCCGCCATCGTGTCCGCCGACCTGTCCGCGTGGCGTGACTTGTCCGCCGCTGGCGGGCCTGTCCGCCGAAGCTTCAGCGAAGGCGGATTGCTTGTTGCGATGAACACCGATTCCCGTCAGTGACATGTATCGACAGAAGTGCGCTGCAAGGTTATCTGAGAAACTTGTCCAGAGTCAGGAGTTGATCACGACCATCTTCGTGCTTCCACGATAATCAACGAACAACGGATCGCAGCAGACATCTTGAACGAGATCTTTCCGAACGGTCCTTTCTACACCCACTCGGTTTGCGGATTCCCATCCACCGCATACTTGGCCTCGTATTTCTTGGAGTAGGTCATCGTGGCCGACACATACGGTCTGGCTTTCATCGCTTTCGCGTGCCATTCCTCCTTGATGTCACCCAAAGAAACAACAGAGACCTCAAATGCTATGTTTTGGCCAACCACGGTTGGTCCCATGCTATAAGAACAAGAAGCGCCGCCAGCATCACTTGATATGCATTCATACAATGACTACGCCTTCTTCGCCAACTCGGCGCTGTAAGCTTTGATCTTGCGGATGGCGTCGAGGATGTGATCCATGGCGCTGCGGTCGGCCAAAAGCATGTTCTGGGAGATTCGAACCATGTTGGCGCAGACTTGGGCGTTGCCTTTCAAATCCTTGAAGCTCTCGCGATAGGCTTTCAGGCGCTTGACGTTCCAAAGTCGTTTGTAGCCGGCCGAGTTGATTGCTTCGTCGAGCAGACCGTCGTTGTATTGCTCGTGATAGCCGCCGCCACTGGAAATACCCTCCGCGCTGAGCGCTTTCATGAACTGGCTTTTTGTCAGGCCGTTGAATTGTGTCGCGTCATAACGCATCGGGAACACATGCCAGACCGCGCGGCTCTTCTCCGGCAGCCGCGCGGGGGCGATGCCGCCGATTTCGTTCAGCCCGGCGATCAGGTAGTCGGCATTCGCTTGGCGGTGCGCGGTTTCCTTCTTCAGCTTCTCGAACTGCGAGAGGAGGATGGAGGCTTGGAAATGTTGCATCCGGAAGTTATTGCCGCGAGTGAAGCTGCCGGTGCCGGTGTTGGCGCCGAAGGAACGCCCGCAATTGTGGTAGGAATGGCATTTGTCCACCAGCTTCTCATTCATGCCGGTAACGGCGCCGCCTTCGCCGGAGGGGATGTGCTTGGAGTTCTGGAAGCTGAAGCAACCGAGGTCGCCGAGCGTGCCGCACTTGCGGCCTTTGTACTCGGCGAGCCACGCCTGGCAGGCGTCCTCGACGACGGCGAGTTTGTGTTTCTTGGCGATGGCGTTGATCTCGTCCATGTAGCACGGCATGCCGTAGATGTGGACGGGCAGGATGGCCTTGGTGCGCTCGGTGATCCGGCTCTCGATGGATTTCGGGTCCATGGTGAACGTCTCGGGATCGGTGTCGGCGAACACGGGCAACGCTTTCTGGATCAGGACGGAATTGTAGGTGGCAATGAACGTGTAGGGCGCGACGATCACTTCGTCGCCGGCATCCACACCGACCGCATAGAGGCTGGTGATGAGCGCGGTCGTGCCGCTGGCCGTGGCCAACGCTTTCTTCGCGCCGAGCAGTTTCGCCCATTCCTCCTCAAAGACCGGCACTTTGCCGCCGCTACCGGCGCGGGACCAGCGACCGCTGCGGAGGATGTCGAGGATTTCGGGTTCCCATTCTTTCCGCCAATCCGGCCATTTCGGCCAGCCGCCGGGGTGGGCGCGTTGGCCGCCGAGCAGGGCGGGTTTCCCGGCATCGGCAGCGAAAACGTTGGGGGCGATTTTGGCGCCGAGCCAAGTGAGAGCGGCAGTGGTTGCCGCCGTGGTGCGGACGAAGTCACGTCGAGTCATGGTGTGCTCTCCTGTTGTTAAGCAACGGCGTCGAGGCTACGCCTTCGTGTTGGCTGGCGCAAGCAGATTCCTCCACCGCGCGCCGCTACCGGTTTTTCCAGAGCGACGGAAGGGAAAACTCGTCCTTCGGAAACAAATCGGTGTTGATGTCGGTCAACGCCGAGCGGTTGAATTCGGGACCGATCAGCACGGGACGCGCCTCGGGGTTGAGGTACGGCTGGAGAAGTTGCGAAACGTCAATGCCGGCGCGCCGGTAATAATCCTGAATGGACGGCGTGGAGAGACGCCGCCGGATGACGGAAGGCTCCAGCGGGATCGGCTCGTTGCTGCCAATGCCAATGACGCCGCAGACAAGCACGTGGGGAAAAACACGGACAAATGTTTCCAGGACGCGCCGCGTCGGGCACCATGTCACGGCAAATCCGCCCGGCTTCAGGCGGCTGCGGAGCAACTGAAAATAGGCGTCCGAGTAGAGATTGCCGGAGTGCGCGCTGGAAGGACGGAGGGCGTCGGCCTCGATGATGTCAAACCGGTGCGGGGAGTGCATGAGATAGAGCCGTCCGTCCCCCGTGACGTGCTCGATGCGCCGGTCATCGAGCAGGAATTGCAGCGCCGGGTCGGGAGTGGTCTGGGCGAGTCGGCGCAACGTGTCGAGTTGCGCGCCGATGATTTCAATGCAGACGAGTCGCCGGGTTTCCGGTCGTCCGCCGAGACTGAACAACGTGTCGCCGGAGCCGAGGCCGATCACCGCAATATCCACGGGATTCGGATGCAGCATCGCCGGCAACGCGCCGAGCGCGGCATGGATTCCGCCATACGGAATCCAGCTCTGTCCGATGCCGTTGACGAAGACGATGGTGGAGCGGCCATCGGAATCCGGCTTGAGCACCGAGACGCCGGCGCCGTCCTCGGCAACGAGAATGCGGCCGGGCGTCGTGCCGTGCGTCCGCGCCCACAACAATTCCCGGTTCGGCAACGACCAGACGCAGCCGGCCACGGCAACAACGAGCGCGCCTTGCAGGGCAACAGCCAGCCGGGGGCGTGTCGAACCGATGGCGCGCCAGATTCCCGCCAGTCCAAACAGAGCGCATCCCGCCACAAGACATCGCAACGTAAGCGCCGTGCCGAGCAGCGCCAGCGCGCCAACGCCGGTCAGCATGGCGCCCATCATGCAGCCGAGAATGTTGGCCGTCTGCAACCAGCCGACCCGCTGTCCAACCTGCGCCAAATCCGTCTGGACCGCTTTTTGCAGGAACGGAAAACTCAGCCCCATCAGAATCGTGGGCGGTCCCACCAGAAGCAGCGGCAACCCAAGATAAAGCGCCGCGAAAACACCGGCCAAAGTCAATTCCTCCGGACTGGCCGACCCCTGAAAAAACCGGCCCAGCGCGACAAAGCCCGCGTTGACATCCAGCGGCTCGTAATTGTCAAAGTACGCGCGGAACACATTGAGCCGGCCAACCGCCGCCAGCACAAACGACGTGACCAGCCCGACGTACAACCCGATGCCGCCCTGCAACAGAAGAAAAGTGGTTGTTGGCCGCCGGCTGCGACGGGCCGGGCGAAGACCGGCCAGCGAACCGATGCCAACGCCCGCCAGATACACCGCCAACAAGGTGCCGAAGGAAAACGCCGTGGATTTCTGCATCACACCCAGCAGCCGGAACCAGACGATCTCCAGCGAGAGCGCGATGAAACCCGAACACGCATAAATCGCAAGCCACGCGCCCATCGGCAGCGGTCGGCGCGGCGCATCACCCTCGGCTGTCCCGGCGCGGAGCGGCTCCGGTGGGCCAACTTCCTGCCCGGCGCGCCGCAGGTGGAACACGGCGGGTAGAATCGCCGCGGCACAGAACAGGTTGAGGCAACCGGCGACGCGGAGGCTGCCTTCCATTCCGAGGTTCGGCAGCAACGCCCAAGTCGCGCCGAGCGCGCCCAGCGCCGCGCCCAGGGCGTTGACGCCGTAGAATCGTCCGATGACGGCCGGCGCATCCGTCAACCCGGTGACGGCGGCCCGCGCGAGCAGCGGCAATGAGACGCCCATCAAGAAAGTCGGCCAGACCAGGCACGCGAAAAGAACGGGCGATGTCACGGCGCGCGACCCGGCAAGATGTCCCCACTGAAGATACAGAACGTCATACAACAGCCATTTGCTGGCGAAACCGAAAAGCGCGATGAGCGCCTCCGCCACGGCGAACAACGCCAGGCTCGCCACGCGGGATCGCCGGTCCGCGAGGACGCCTCCCGCCAGATGGCCAAAACCCAGCCCGGCCATGAAGGCCGTCACAATCAACGTCACCGAAAACACGTCGCCGCCCGCAAACACCACCAGGATCCGTTGCCACGCCACCTGATAAATGAGCGCGGCAAAGCCCGACACGAAAAAGACGAGCGCGACGATGATTGTGTGCAGCGATGACATCAGTTGTTGCCCAATGACCGCGCCACGTGCGACAGGACACCGGTTGCGGTTGCCGCAATGATACCAAGCGTCTTACTTGATGCCCACACAATACAACGCGCGGTCGGAGCGGATGTAAATCCGTCCGTTGATCGGGGCGGACGATGCGCGGAACAATTCGCCCTTGCGCTCGCCGAGGGAGTTGCGGGAGACCAAATCGAGTTTCGGGCCGGGCCGAATCACGAGCGTCTCGCCGGCTTCGTTGTTGATGTAAATCAGGCCGCGGGATTCAAACGGGGACGCCGAGTAGGCGCCGGGAATCTTTTCCGACCAGAGAACTTTTCCCGTGCGCGCTTCGTAGGTCGTGGCGCTGCCTTTCA
Source organism: Verrucomicrobiota bacterium (assembly GCA_016871575.1). Lineage (GTDB taxonomy): Bacteria > Verrucomicrobiota > Verrucomicrobiia > Palsa-1439 > Palsa-1439 > CAIKAP01. The sequence goes on along the minus strand of VHCW01000004.1, from coordinate 64,113 downwards.
TGTCAATGCCGAACAGATACTCGCCGACGACAATCGGCGAGGAGATGTCCCGGATCTTGGGACGCGGCGTCTGCCACGCGCGATGGGTCTCGCTCACGTCGCCGGAGCCGCCGGGGCGGACGGCGTAGATGTCGCCGGATTTGCCGTTGAACATGAAAATCAATCCGTGGGCAAACTCCGGTCCCGGCTCGCCGCGCCCGTTGAATCCCTTGCAAAACCAGAGCGATTTGCCGGTGGCCGGGTCGTAGGCGTCGAGGCCGTGTTCGCCGGCGACAATCAGTTCGGCGCGCGCGCCGGCGCGGATTTCCACGGGTGTGCCCCAGCCGCCCATCGGTTTTTCGCCGCGCGGTGTGCGCCAGACAATCTTGCCCGTGTTTTTGTCGAGCGCGACGATGAATGATGCGCCTTGGGCGTCGCAATTCTGGATGACGAGATTGCCGGAAAACACCGGCGAGGCGGAGATGCCCCACGGGCCGGGGAAATCCCCCAGCTTTTGCGACCAAAGCGGTTTGCCGTTGAGATCGAAACAGTGGATGCCGGCCTTGTCGAGGAAGGCCACCACGCGCTGGCCGTCGGTGACACAGGTTGGCGTGGCGAAGCTGTTCATCTTGTGCGTCTTGCCCGGTGCATCGCAGGGGATTTGTTGTTCCCAGAGCAATTTCCCATCGCGGGCATCGAGGGCGAAGACGAGCCGCACGGCGCCCTTGTCTAGGGCTGCGGTGAGGAAGATGCGTTGGTCCCAATTCACCGGCGCCGAATGCCCTTCGCCTTTCAACTCAACGCGCCAAAGAATGTTGTCGGCGGTCCACTGGGTGGGCAGCGGCGCGCCCACGTGATGGCCGGTGCCCAACGGGCCGCGGAAGCGCGGCCAGTTCTCGGCGGCGTTGGAGGTGAGGCAGAGTGCGAGGCACGACAGCAGTAGCGATGGGGTCTGTTTCATGGCTTTTGTTCGGACGGCATCATGGCAGGACTCATTCAATGCAATTCGAGAACCCGAAAACACCGCTATTCCTTCAGCAAACGCATGGAGTCCGAATCACGATGACAAGCCGCGCACTTGCCAGCCTTGCCGGTAACGGCGGCGCAACAGCGTGTCGGGCACGCGAATCGGCTCGGCCATCGCCGATTCTTCCGGGTTCATCTTTGGGTCTCCCACGACACCCGGCGGCTTGTCATCGTCAATCCATTGCTGATACCATGACGGTCGTATGAAACGGTTGTCTGTCATGCTGAAGATTGGCGGAGTGATGGGGTTGTTGGTGATGGCCTCGTTGCCTGCGAAGGCAAAGGAAATCCAGTTCACCATCTCCAATCCATCGCCGCTGCCCGTGACAACCGTGGCGCGCGTTTCGCTTCCCGTGCCGGCCGGTTGGCTGGACGGACAGCCGCCGGCGGCGGTGATGCTCGACGGCAAGACTGTGCCGGTGCAAGCGAAGGTCGTCACGCGCCACCCGGACGGCTCGATTCGGCGTGTGATGTTGAGCGTGCCGGCGCGTCTGGAACCGCGCAGCACCAGGAACGGCGTTTATCGAGCCGGCAAAACGTCAACGCCAGCGGTCGATCGCGTTCCGTCTGTCATCGCGACCGACCGTGGGAAGGTGGTGCTTGGGAAAAAGCGCGTCGAGCTGCGCAGCGCCGACAATCTTCTCCTGGCAACCATGGAGCCGTTCGGGCCGGAACCTGAGCAAGGGGAAACGACCGTTCAAGTTCTCGATTGCGGGCCGCAATTCACCTGGCTGCGATATGACCGCGCGGGCAGCCAGTGGAACCGGCAATGGGACGCGCAGGTCTATCGCACCGGCGAAGTGCGATTGACGCATCGGATTCAGGCGAAGAACAAGGGCGATCATGGGACGCCGGATTTCGGCTGGAAACTGACCGCGCCCGCCGCGCAGTCCCCAAATTTGCCAAAACACCCGGCGCGCCTGTTGGGACGCAATCCGAACTCGCGTTTCTCCGATGAGGACAACGCGGACTTGCTCGCGCAACTCACGCTCGGCGACGGCACGCCGGCTTGCGTCGTCAATCCGCTCGCGTTGCGCCAGAACCGGGGGACATTCGAGGCGAGCCGGAGCAACGATGCAGTCATTGTCCGGTCGAGCCGGATCGAGCCGGTGAAGAATCTTCCGACACAAGGGCTGATGATCCAGGAAGGCGCGTGGCGGTTCAGCGAACTGGCGGTTGCGCCGCTGCGCAAGGCGGAGTACGCCGCGCAACTCGACGCGCCGGTGCACAGCCACGCCGATTGGCGCGCGTACGACGCGGTGTACCGAACCGGCGCTCCGTTGAAGGTGGAGCATCCTGCGCTCCGTGATTGCGTCGAAAAGTGTGTCTTCGCCCTGCAGGACATGCAGATGAAGGGTGACGACCTCGGCTCAATGCCTTGGGGTTGGTCGCCGCGGCAGACCACCCCCAATTACCGGTCGGCTGTTCGCCTGAATCACGTGTTGTATGTCTGGGAGGATTGGTTTCGTGGGGGCGATCCAAGAATGCGCGCGGTGGCGCACGATTGGTGCCGGAACTATTTTGACCTGGGAATGTATTGGGGGCCGAACCCGAAGTACTACGGCGCCTGTCGCCGGGGAAACGCGTGGCGTGACAAGCCGACGCACGGACCGGGAACTTTCAACCCGCGATTCGACAACACGCCGATCTACGTCCACAAAGGCTGGAGCAATTTCTGGTTGATGCACGAGGAGACGGGCGACCCGCGTTACCGGCACGCCGCCGAGGCGGCGGCGGATTGGTCCGCGCGCCACCAGCACGCGGGACCAAGTTATACGCGGACCATTGGAGTGGTCACCGACGCGGTGAAGATGTACGAATACACCGGCGACCGCAAGCATCTGGACAACGCCATCCGGTTGTGGAAAACCTTTCAGCCCACACAGGGCGCTGACCTGCTTTTCACGGAAAGCGGCAAACCGGCTGTCGGCCACGACTTGTACATCGGCAGCGATGCCGCGGGCTACCAGACGCCTTTCGTCAAACCTTACATTGTGCAGTACGCAGCCAACGCCCTGCCTTACCTGCTTGTTCACACGCCGAACGATCAGCGATTGCGCGCGACGATCCTCGCGCTCAACGACTGGATGGCGCGCGTCCAGCAACCCGGCGGCGGATGGGGTTATCCCCACCCGGCGACGGCGGGTCTGACGTGGAACCTCGAATATGTGCACGGCCTGCTGTTCGCTCACGATGCCGCAGCGAAGGCTGAATATCTCGACGCTGCGGCCCGCAACCTGCGGCCGATTGTGCAACTCTGTGCGCAGCACGGCTGGCCGGCGTCAGGGATCAATCCGTGGGAAGACGCAGCGAACATCGGCCCGGCAGAGCGCCAAAAACGTTACCGCTTGGCGACGGACCGCGATGCCATGCGCGACTACGAAGAAGGTCAAATCAAGTTCGACCAGCGTCCCGATCACGTGGTGTATTTTCAAGCCGTCCTGCGCGATTACCTCAAGCATCGCGAAGAAGCCGCGTTGTTTGAGCGCGATGAGCTGATGAAGAAGATCAGCCGTTTGCCGGCATCGCTTCCGTGATCACTTTTTCGACGCTGAGGCGGCAGACCACGGTTTCCATTGCCGGATGTTGGGAATCACCCGGATCCGGTCGGCGGCGCCCAACGTCTTATACACTTTTTGAGTCCACTCGTAAGCCGGTGGAACTTTGCCGACGAATGTGATCGGGCGCGGATAAAGCAACGCCAAGTTCTGCGGCAGATCGCCGATGCGCAGGATTCCCAGAAACTCCGGTGTCTGCGGGTCGGTGTGCGTTTCGGGCGGACTGGCGAGGATGACCTCAGTGACTTGCGGGTCGAGAATGGCCGCGTAAATGGCCAGCGGCGCCGTGACGCCCTGACCGAACAACGCGATGGGACCGGTCCCGGCGCTGCCTCGCATGACGGCGATGCCGGCCAACAGGTCGTGGGCCTGGCGTTCCGGGAGCGTTTGGCCGAGGAGCGGATAGACGCGCCGGAGCGTCCAGAGATAGCCGGTGCCGACCGAGGTCGCGCCCGTGTTGCGGACTTCCACACCGGCAGAGGCGAACTCCTGCGGCGCGCCCGGTCGAGAGGAACCGCCGCCGGTGAATGTGCTGCGGGCGTCCGGCGGCACGGCAAACGCGACCGTGTGCAGCGGCCAGTTTGCGGGTTCGGGACGCGCGGTCTTGACGCGCAAGGTCAATCCATCAAGCGTATCGAACACGTACGTGCCGAAACTGGTTCCCTTGGCGCTGCCGTCTGCTCGCCATTCACGAACGCGCGGATCATGCTCGCGCGGGATGTGACGAAACGTGAGTTCGCGCAACCGTTTGAGCGTGGCGTCTTGATGGGAGCGCCACTCGGCCTGGTTCGCAATCGCCGGCGGTTCCGCCCGTTTCACCAGCAAGGTGTCAATCCGCCGCATCTCGTCGTTCTCCGGCAACTTGCCGTCAAACACGAGCAGGTTTTTCTCCGGTTCCACAAAGTCGGTGACGTCGTCCTCGACGGGACGCGAGTCGCCTTTGAGGTGTTTGTTGAACCAGGTGAAAATGGCGCGGCGCAATTTGGGCGTGTACCCGTGCGGCGTGAGGTCTTCGACCAGATCGAAATTATCCGGCGATCCCAACGCGGCGTATTGGTGCCGGATGCGGTGAGCCGCGTCGCGATACCCGTAAGGCCGCCAGAGCACGTCCTCGCTGCCGGAGGCCATCAGAAAAGCGCGCGGGGCGATCAACGCGCCGATATCCGGCCAGCACCACCGGTAATAGTTGATCCAGAACGCGCAGTCGCAGTGACCGTCGGTGGCGCGATCCACAACGACGTGTTCGATGGTTCCGCTCTGGCAGACCGGGACAACGACCTTGACCCGTTCATCCGCTGCTCCGAGGCACCACGAGATCACGCCGCCGCCGCTCAGGCCCGTTACGCCCATCCGATCCTTGTCAACGTCGGGCCGTGTTTCCAGGTAATCGAGCGCCCGCATGGCATTCCAGACTTCGGTGCCGGCAGGCGTGTAGCCGCGGCTGGGCCAATCCCAGCGATCCATCCGGCATGTTCCATGGTGCACGCCCTGTGACTCGCCCAACTGAATCGGGTCCAACACCAACGCCACGTAACCGTGCTGGCCGAACCAACGCGGGTTGGCCTGATAAGTCGCGCTCACTTTTCCCTTCGTGTGACCGCACAGATACAACACAGCGGGTAATCGCCCGGTGACTTTTGCCGGACGATACAGGTTTCCGATCACGTATGCGCCGGACACGCTTTGGAAATGAACCTTCTCCACCACGTAATCTCCGCGTTCGAGCACACCGGTGACAGTCGCCTTCAATGGTGTGCGTTCGGGCATCGGCCAGAGACCGAGCATTTCGAGCCACATCTGGCGTCGTTGCGCGAGCGTCGCCTTCCATTCTGCCGCCGGCATCGGCAGGGCCAGCGACGTGCTGGAGATTTGACGGGCTTGCTGGCAGACGCTGGCGTAAATGGTCATCTCCGAACTTCGCGCCGAACCGCCCCAGCAACCGATCAAACAGACGATGATGGCAAGATACATTCGCGTCATGGGAATCGCTCCTTTGTTTGAATCACAAAAAGCATACCATAACAGTCGCGCAGCACACAACATCGCCGGAGATGAATCGCCAGATTGGGTCTCCTTGTCCAGCGGCCAAGAACAGGCTTTTCTTTCGATTAGATTTCGGCCAAACTGTCCTCATGAAACACCTCAGTCGCCGCCAGTTTGTGAGTCGCGCCGCTGCCGCCGCGTTGCTTGCGCCAGCTCTGAGTTTCGCGGCAGACACACCGCGCAAGATCAAACTCGGCCTTGTCGGTTGCGGCGGACGCGGCAAATGGATCGCCAAACTTTTCCGTCAACACGGCGGCTACGACATCCACGCTGTTGCCGATTATTTTCCTGAGGTCGCCGACGACGCCGGCAACGAACTCGGCACGGACAAGGCGCGCCGGTTCAGCGGATTGTCGGGTTACGAGAAAGTCATCAAGAGCGGTGTCGAGGCTGTGGCGCTCGAAACGCCGCCGTTCTTCATTCCGCAACACGCGACCGCTGCTGCTGCCGCCGGGTTGCACGTTTATATGGCCAAGCCGGTCGCGGTGGATGTGCCGGGATGTCTCGCCATCGAGGCGCTTGCGCGGAAGAAACAGTGCATCTTCGTGGACTACCAGATGCCGACCGACCCGTTCAACCAAGGCGTCGTCCAGCGCATCCACGAGGGCGGGCTCGGCAAGATCGCCTACATGACGACCTTCGGTTACACGCAGGGTTTCGCCGACCCGCCAAAGACCGACACCATCGCCGACCGGCTCCAGCGCCTCACGTGGATCAACGACGTCGCGCTCGGCTGCGATTTTATCGGCAACTTCGACATCCACGCCATTGATGCCGCGCTCTGGGTCGCCGGTGCGCGTCCCGTCAGCGCGATGGGCGCCTCGCGCGTCTGCCGCGACAATCCGCACGGCGATTCGCGCGACATTTGCCAAGTCGTGTTCGAGTTCGCGGACGGCCTGCTCCTCAACCACTCCGGGCAGGGTCTCAAGAACAACACTGACGGCGCGCTCACCTGTCGCATCTACGGCCCGACGGCCTACGCGCAGATTGATTACTGGGGCAGGGCGTTCCTGCGCGGCGGCTCCAAACACTACGGCGGCGGCGCGGTGAAAAACCTTTACGAAGACGGCGCCAAACGCAACATCGCGTCGTTTTACGATGCTGTGACGAAAAACGATTTCAGCAACACGATTGTTCGACGCTCCGTGGACGGTTGCCTCACGTGCATCCTCGGCCGCGAAGCGGCCGCCCGCCGCGCGAAGCTGACAATGGACGAACTGCTCCAGGAGAACAAGAAACTCGAAGTGAGCTTGAAGGGACTGAAGGCGTGATCAGTGGTGGTGCCGTTTGCGGTACGCGGCGGGAGTGACGCCGGTGAGTTTGCGAAAGGTGCGCGAGAAATGTGCGTGGTCGTAAAAACCAACTTCCAGGGCGATGTCGGTCGTCTTGCGGTTGGTCTCGGCGAGAAGACGGCTGGCGGCGTTTATCCGAAGGCGCAGCAGGTAGTCGCGCGGCGTGGTGCGAAAGAGCCGACGGAAACAACGGTCAAGCTGGCTGCGCGACAACCCTGACTCGGCAGCAAGCGCGGCGATGCTCAGCGGGGCGGCGTAATGCTGGTGCATCCGTTGGATTGCGCGCGAGATGCGGTTGTACTGTGGCGGCGCGGCGGGAAGCCCGCGAATCTCGCGGTGGATGCCGGCGACGCCGATGATGCGGCCGCGGCGGTCCTTGAGCGGGACCTTGCTGAAGATGATCAGCCAGTCGGCGCCTTTTTCAGGCGCGGGACAGATGGCATTGAGGATCGGCGTGCCCTGCATGACTTGCTGGTCCTGCTGGCGGTAGAGCGCAGCGCGGTCGGGCGAAAAGAAATCGCCGTCGGTCTTGCCAATGGTCTCCGCGGCCGCGGCAACGCCGCAGGACTCGGTGGCCCGCTGGTTGTTGAACACGAACCGTCCGCTCCGGTCTTTCATGAAGAAGGCAACGTCAGGCAACAGATCGAGCAGTTGTTGCAGGGGACGGAAATCACCGAGCCGACGGAGAAATTGCTTCTGGAACCGCGCAGGATGCATGCGCCATTCATACACAAACCCGTCACCTTTATGCAAGCCAGTCAGCCGGTCTTTTCGTAGTTTTTACTCCTTGGAAACCAGCCAATCAACAGGAGACAACACCATGAACCGCCGTCAATTCATCACCAGCAGCCTCGCCACCGCCGCTGCCTTCACCATCATCAAGCCGTCGCTTGTGCGCGGCGCCGACGCCAACTCGAAAGTCCGCCTCGGCGTCATCGGCTGCGGCGGACGCGGACGGTGGATTGCCGATCTGTTCGCGGCTCACGGCGGCTACCAGATCGCCGGCGTGGCGGATTTCTTCCAGGACCGCATTGACCCCGTCGCAGCCAAACACAAATTGGCCCCCGAACAGACCTTCACCGGCCTGAAATGCGCCGAGAAGATGATCGCGAAAGGCGGTCTCGACGCTGTTGCCATCATCAGCCCGCCGTATTTTCATCCCGAACAGGTTACCACCGCGGTCGCCGCAGGGTTGCACGTCTATCTCGCCAAGCCCATCGCCGTGGATGTGCCCGGCTGCAAGTCCATCAAGGAAAGCGGACTGAGGGCCGGCAAGAAGGGACTCGTGTTCCTCGTGGATTTCCAGAGCCGCGCCGACGCCTTCTTCATCGAGGCGATGAAACGCGTCCACGCCGGCGCGCTCGGCACCTTGGCATTCGGCGAGGCGCTCTACCACACGGGACGACTCAACAAGAAGGGCGATGACGACAAGACTCCCGAAGGTCGCCTCCGCAACTGGGCCTTCGATATAGCGCTCTCCGGCGACATCATCGTCGAACAGAACATCCACACGCTCGACATCATGAACTGGGCGATGAACAACGCCACGCCGCTTCGTTGCAGCGGCCTCGGCGGACGCAAGGGTCGCGTGGACGTCGGCGATTGCTGGGACTATTTCACCTGCGTCTATGAGTACCCGAACAAGGTTGGCATCACCTTCAGTTCCCGCCAATACAACGTGGACGCCCCCGGCGGCATCATCAACAAGATGTACGGCACCAAGGGCGCGTTGCTGACCGAGTACGGCGGCGAAGTGATCATCCGCGGCGGCGAAGGCGTGTTCTACCGCGGCGGCAAGACCACCGGCATCTACAAGGATGGCACTGTCACCAACATCAAGACCTTCCACGAATCCATCACCGCGAAGAACGTTTCCAACCCGACCCTTGAACCGAGCGTGATGAGCAACCTCGTCGCCATCATGGGGCGCATGGCCGCTTACAGTGGCCGCACCGTGACGTGGGATGAAGTAATGCGCTCCAAGGAACGTCTCAATGCCAAACTCACTGGAGTAAAAGCATGACAACCGAACAACTCTACCAACAGCGTCTGGCCCGTTACACCACCGCGATGCGCGGCGGAATGCCTGACCGCGTGCCGATCCGGCCGTTCGTCGCGGAGTTCTGCGCGAAATACGCCGGGTTCACCTGCCAGGAAGTCGCGCACGATTACACGAAAGCCTACGAGGCCGTCATCCGCACGGGAAAAGATTTCGACTGGGATGCGATGGTCGTGAACATGGTCTGGGTCTGGACCGGCCTCGCGCAGGCGCTTGGCCTGAAATACTACGGCATCCCCGGCATTCACGTCCCCGCCAACACCGGCTTCCAATACCACGAACCGCCCGAGGACGGCGCCTACATGCGGCCCGACGAGTACGACGCGTTGATTGACGACCCGACGGCGTTCATCCTCAACACATGGCTCCCGCGCGTTTCCGACGGCACGCCGCTCTCGCAGCTCAAGGGCGGCATGGCGATGATGCAATATTTCAACAGCATCGGCGGCCAGATCGACCGGATGAAAACCGAGAACGGCACCGTCTCCGCCATCGCCGGCATCTTCAAGGCGCCGATGGACATTCTCGCCGACAAGTTCCGCGGCTACCTCGGCCTGCTCTCCGACCTCGAAACCCAGCCCGACAAAGTCAAAGCCGCCTGCGAAGCGCTCGCGCCGCATCTCTACGCTGTCGCGCTCGGCAGCTCCGACCCGACCGGCACCGTGCCCATCGGGTTCTGGATGCACCGGAGTTGCGTCCCGATGGTGTCGCCGCATCATTTCTCCGAGATCTTCTGGCCGACCCTCAAGCCGATCATCGAGGAACTCTGGCGCAACGGCCGCCAGACGTTGTTCTACGCCGAGGGCAACTGGGATTATCATCTCGACGATTTCGCGACGTTACCGGCGCACAGCCTGGTCTATCACATGGACCAAGCCAACCCGGCCAAGGTGTTCGCCAAGCTCGGCGGCAAGTTCTGTCTCTCCGGCGGCATCCCCAACGCCATGCTCGCCTACGGCACGCCCGACAAAGTCCGCGCAAAAGTCAAAGAAGTCCTCGACATCTGCGCCAAGGACGGTGCATACATCATGGACGCCAGCGCGATTGTCCAAAATGACGCACAGATCGAGAATATGAAAGCCATGACCGAGGCGACTCTTGAATACGGTGTTTATTCGCGCAGCCGCCCGGCTCCCCCAACCCAACCCAAACCCGCCCCGCAAACCATCGGTCGCCCCACACGCACGCCGCCCGGCTCCGTCGAGCCGTGGGACCGCGTAAAGAACAACTGGCCCCCGGTTACTGGCGACGAGCAACTGATGAAAAACATCTGGGCACAGACCGACGGTCTCGCCTACATGTACGCGTGGCAAATCCTGGAGTCCTTCTAACATGAACACAATGACCCGCCGCCAATTCATCACTCGCACCGCCCTGACTGTCGCCGGTGCCGCGTGGCTTACCCAATTAGAGGCCGCACAACGGTCGCGCCTCCGCATCGGCAGTTGCATGATCAGTCTTCCGGAAGCCAAAGAAGCCGGACTCGACGGCGTCGAGGTCCGTGTCAGCAAGAAACCCGAGGACCGTTTGGAGATCACCGACCCAGCCGTGCGGGCCGGCCTCAAGGAACAGATGAAACAAACCGGCCTTGTGGTGCAATCGCTGATGATGGGCATTCTGAACAGCGCGCCGCTCGCCTCCGACCCGCGCGGCCCGGCATGGCTGGAGCAGAGCATTGACGCCGCCAAGGACCTCGGCGCAAAAGTCATTCTCGTCGCGTTCTTCGGCAAGGGCGATTTGCTCGATGCCGACGGCAAGGTGAAACAGCAGGACGTTGATGTCGTCGTCCAACGTCTCCGCGACGCCGCCCCGCTTGCGAAGAAGGCCGGCGTTACGCTCGCCCTAGAGAACACGCTTCCCGCCACCGAGAACATGCGCATCCTCGACAAGATCAATCACGAGTCCGTGCAATTCTACTACGACGTTTTCAACACCGGCGTCAGCAAAGGCTACGACGTCCCGGCCGAGCTTCGCCTATTGAAGAGCCGCGTCGCGCAGGTCCATTTCAAGAACGGGCCGCAGTATCTCGAAGACCGCAAAGGTTACTTCGAGCCAATCGTCGCCGCGCTTCGGGACATCAAGTACAACGGCTGGATCGTCCTCGAAACCTCCAACCCATCGAAGAATCCCGTCGCCGACTCCCGCCGCAACGCCGAGTTCACCCGCCGCCTGCTCGCATGATTTCGCGCCGGCACTTTCTTGTCGCGAGCGCCGCGGCGCTTTGGGGCAGCCGGTTGCGCGCCGCGCCGAGCGAGCGCGTCACCATCGGCATGATCGGCACCGGCGGACATGGCGTCGCGATGAACCTGCGCAATTTCCTCCCGCAGCCCGACGCGCAAGTCGTCGCGGTCTGCGATGTTGACCGGCCACGGATGGAGAACGCCCGCGACTTGGTGAACCAGAAGTACGGCAACACCGATTGCGCGATCTACGGCGATTTCCGAGCGATCCTGGCCCGGCGCGACATTGACGCCGTCTGCATCTCGACGCCGGATCACTGGCACGTGCCAATTTCGTTGATGGCGATGCGCGCCGGCAAGGACGTGATTTGCGAGAAACCGACGTTGACCATCGAGGAAGGCCGCTTCCAAAGCGACACCGCGCGCCGGCTCGGCCGGGTTTTTCAGACTGCCACCGAGGACCGCTCGTTGTACCAGTACCACCGCATGGCCGAGATTGTCCGCAACGGTCGCATCGGCAAGTTGCAGCGCATCGAAGTCGGCCTGCCGTCCGGCAAGCGTGAGCCCGGCGATCCGACGCCGCAGCCGGTGCCCGCAGGTTTCGACTACGAGATGTGGCTCGGTCCCGCGCCGTGGGCGCCATACTGCCCGGCGCGTTGTCACTACGATTTCCGATGGATGTTCGATTACTCCGGCGGGATGCTGACCGATTGGGGCGCGCACCTGCTCGACACCGCCCAGTGGGCCAACGACACCGAGCACACCGGCCCCATCTCCGTCGAAGGGACCGGCAAACAATACGAAGGCGGCCTCTACGACACGTTCTACGAGTTTGATCTTCGTTACCGCTACGCCAACGGCGTCGAGATGACCGTGGACGGCAACGGCGTGCGTATCCGCTTCATCGGCACGAACGGCTGGGTTGGCAACACCGGCTGGCGCGGCCCGCTCGAAGCCAGCTCGAAAGAGATTCTCAACGCGCCCATCGGCTCAGCCGAGTTGAAGCTCTACACCTGCACCGGTGGCGAGCACCGCAACTTCCTCGACTGCGTCAAGACCCGGCTCGACCCGTATTTCCCCGCGGAGATTGGACACCGTTGTGCGACCGTGATGCACATGGGCAACATCGCCATGCTGCTCGGCCGCAAGCTTCGCTGGGACCCCGTGAAGGAAGAATTCCTCAACGACGACACCGCCAACCGCATGCGCAGCCGCGCCATGCGCGAGCCGTGGACCCTCACCACCTGCGTGGCTTGATCACCGCTTGAGCCGATTCGTCAGCGCAACGGGTGCAACACCGGTTGTACCATGGGAACGCGCGAACGATGGTTCTGCCTGGCAAGGCGGACGCGCCACTGCCGCTCATCATCTGGATTCACAGCGGCATTACGACCGCGCTTTCAATGCCGAGCACATTGGCGACATTTTGAATCGTTCGGGCGTGATGGCCGACGCCCAGCGCGAAATGATGCGTCGGGCCTTCGGCCACCCAGCGCTTCAGGAACGTCCGCACGTCGGGTTGGAAACGCCCGTGCGTGTTCGTGTTGCCCGTCGGCGGAATCGGGCCGTCGAATGATTCGCCCTCGGCGATGACGAACTTGAACCGTCCGTCGGCTTTCACGCCGATGCTGAGCATCGTGATCGGCCCGGTCTTGAGGTTGAACTCGACGCTCGCGCCGGAACCGGGTTTGCCGTGGTACTTCTTCAGGCTCCGCAACACCGGTTTGCCGTTCGCGATGTTGACGTGGTGCGGCCCGTCGTGGCCGACCAGCACCGAATCGCGCACGAAATCCACCGGGTGAAACTCGGCGAAACTGCCGCCGATGTCGAGCCGGTCCATGATCAGCATCGCGATGCAGGTCTTGATGTCGAACTCGCCGCACATCGGGAAGCCAGCGCCGGTGAGCAGCGAGTTGCCGACGATGAGGTTCGTGACCAGTTCGCGCATCGGCGTGCCGGCTTCGGCCTCGTAGTAGTAGGCGAGGCCGTCGAGCTTCTTGTCAGCGATGAATTTCTCCAACGCCACAGCGGCTTTCGCGGCGACGTGGAGGTCTTTGTCGGTGAGCTTGGTCGTGATCGGGTCTGACTTCGGGTCGGGAGTGTCGAAGAAACCGAGGATCTCGCGCTTCTTCGCTTCGATCTCGGCGGCATGTTCGTCGCGGTAATGACGCAGGATTTCGTCCGGCTCGCACTGAACGACGTGGCAGCCGAATTCCCTCGTGACCGCGGTCGGGTCGGTGTGCATGTCGAGCATGCTTTCGAGCACGTGCCCCATGTGGCCGATCCGGGCGCGTTGCAGGTCGTGCAACACTTTGGCGATGCCGCACCATGCCGCCAGTTCGGCGTCCGCCGCCGGGTCGTCGTCCAGCGTGCCGAGAATCACGTCCGGCGCCCGGCGTCCGAGCCGGATGGCAACGCCTTGAAACTCCGGCACGGAACAGAAATCGTCGTTGCAAAGCTGCATGTAGGTCGAGGCGCGCTCGTAGTCCATCGCCTTGAGCGGCTGGAGCGCGACGAGCACGAGCGGCACGTCGAGTCCACGCAAGATCGCGCCAATGGTGGACGACGTGGCGTAGGTCACCATGTCCACGAAGACGAGATCGAGGTTGGCGGCCTTGAGTTTCGGGAGCAGTTCGGCTGCGCCGAGCGCGCTGTCCACGAGGCCGAAATTTGTCACGGCGACACCGTGCGCCTGGACTTTGCGGACGAGATGATCGAGTTTGCGGTGCATCTCGTCGAGCAGGCCGGGAAACTGCGGCCAGTAGTTGTAATGGCCGACACCGAAGATGCCGATGTTGGCGGTCAATGGTTTTCGTCGTGGGATTTTCATGGGGTTTTGAATACTCGTTTGATGGCTTCGAGGTAAGCCGTGCCGGTTCGCTCCTCGGGAAGCAGGTAGCCGCCTTCCGTCCATTCGTTCCACGCGTTGATCAGGACGCCGAACGGTTTGCGCGGGTCTTGCTCAATGTGGCGGGCGGCATCGCGCAACAGTTGCTCGAAACGCTCCGGCGTGTTGCCGACGACGACCGGCGTATAAGGATATTCCTTCTTGGCAAACGGCCACGGCACGTCGGGACGACAGCGCGGCGTCGAGTCCCAGCCCATTGTTACCACCGGCAGATTCACCAGTGACGCTGCCAGCATCTTGTTCCAATGCTCGCGATGCGCTTCCATCATGTCCTCGTAACGCTCGGTGAAGTCGGGACGGGTTTTGCCGACGCTGTGGACGTTGTAGCGGCTGGTGCTGGAGAACCCGGCTTGCTCGACCACGGCGGCGGCCTTCGGGTCTTTCACCATCGCGTTCCAGTGCATCGGCGGCAGCTTCGCCTTTTTCAGACGGGCATCCATCTCCTTGAACAGCGCGCGGGTCTTCTCCGGTCCGCCGAGTTGTTTCACGAAATCTTCCGGTTGAAAGATGCTGAAGAACAGGCCGCCGTTGACCCGCCAGTAGTTCGGTTGGCGGAAATAATGCTCGATGCAGTAATCAATCACGCGCGTGAGGTCGCGCGGCGAGTGGCGCGCCGGCAGCCACACTGTCCGTGGTTTTCCGAACTCCGGACAGAACTGGTCGCGCCGGTCGTGGTTGGCCCACATCAGGGCGAACTTCATCCGGTTCCGATTCGGTGCGCGCAGGAAACCTTTTTCGAGCGCCTCCTCCATGTTCTTGACGCCGCTGTACCAATACCAGTCGTAGAGGAACACGGTGATTCCATGGTCGGCGGCGAGGTCAATTTCCCGCGCGACCCATTTCGGGTCGCTCTCGTCGAAGCAGCCCCACACGGATTTCTTGGGCTGCTCGTGCCCGGGGAAACGCGGGATCGCCGCCTTCATTCCTTCCCATTCGGTCCAGCCGTGACCTTTCCACGCGCTGCCGTGGTCGTAGTTGTGCCAATGCGGATAATAGACCGCCATGACTTCCGGCTTCGTCTTCTGAGCCGACGCATCGTTCCAAACCAAGCAAGCGACCGCCAACGCGGCAAGAGAACTTCGTCGAAGGGTTTTCGTGTTATGCCCTCTCTGGAAAGCACCACCCCTTTTTTCAGTACGTAGTTTAATACCTAGTTTCAAAGTTAGTACCTAATTTGTCAGTTTCTCCCATTTCGCGCCTCGGCCTGTGCCAAGAGATCGGATTTTCCCTTCCTTTTGCAGCCGGGCAAGGATGCGCCGGGTCAAATCCAGCCCCACACCGGGACATTCGGCCTGCAAATCGGCCACACGAAAGGTGCTGACTTGCCGTTCCACCGCCGCGAGGACCGCTGCGGTCTTTTCACCGCGCGGAGATTTGAGGTAGTTAACGCGCCGCTCAAACTCCTTGTACGCCTGCGCGAGAATGTAGAGCAGGTAGTTCAGATACGGCCACGGGTCGTGTTTGCCGTCGTGCCAGCGGGCGGAGGATTGTTCGAGCGTTTCGTAGTAGCGCTCCTTGTTCTCCTCGATCAAGCGTTCGAGGCTGATGTAGCGTCCCACTTCAAAACCGCAGTGATACAGCGACTGCAACAGCAAGAGACGGGAAGCGCGCCCGTTGCCGATCTCGTCGTCGTTCGCAGTTTCGGCGACCCGATTTATCCGGCGCTGGTGCCGGTGGATCGTGTCGAGCGGGGCGGGCCGGACAAGCCGTGGCACTTGCTGATCAACGCCGACAACTTCCACGCTCTCCAACTCCTGCTCTACTGCTATGAGGGCCAAGTGGACATGATCTACATTGACCCGCCGTACAACACTGGCGCGCGCGACTGGAAATACAACAACGACTACGTTGATAAGACCGATACCTTTCGTCATTCCAAATGGCTTTCGATGATGAAGAAGCGGCTGCTCCTCGCGAAACGCTTACTAAAGATTGATGGAGTCTTGGTGGTGACAATTGACGATCACGAGTTGCCGCACCTTCTTTGTCTGCTCGAAGAGATTTTCCAAGGTTATAAGTTTTTCACGATTGTAATCGAGCACAACAAGCGAGGTCGCCAAGGAGAAGAATTCGCGAGAAGTCATGAATATGCGGTATTCGCTGTCCCGCAGGGCGAGGGAATAATCGGTGAAGAACCCCTGGAATCTAGCATTGGAGGAGAGACGAGAAATTTGCGAAGAACTGGAAATAACTCATTACGGGTAGCGCGTCCCGGCCAGTTCTATCCGATCTACGTCAATGAGCGTTCCCTTGAAGTCACTGGGTTTGGCAAACCATTGCCGAAAGATGCAAAGAGGAATTCCGAACGCGTTGAAGGTTCAGTTCCGGTATGGCCAATCGACAAACTACAGGTTGAGAGGAACTGGCATTACGGCCCGGAGCGCGCAAAAAAGGAATTCGAGGCCGGGAAGCTCTTCGCCGCACGTCAGCCCTACGGCATTCAGATTTATTACACGCTGAAAGAAAAACAATCGAAACGATGGAAAACTGTTTGGAGTAAACCGCAATTGGACGCAAGCACGCACGGCAGTGAACTGCTCGTGGACATCTTCGGAGGACCTTCGGGGTTTTCGTATCCGAAATCTCTGTATGCAGTTTGTGAAACACTAATGCCGGTAATGTTCGCTCGGAAAAAGGGCCTTGTGTTGGATTTTTTCGCTGGCTCCGGAACTACATTGCACGCGACAGCATTGCTCAATGCCGAGGATGACGGGTTACGGCGTTGCATTCTGGTCACGAATAACGAAGTCAATGAGAAGACAATTCAAGAGTTGGAGGCCAAAGGAATTTTTCAGGGTGAGGCCGAATTTGAGCAACAAGGAATCGCAAACAAGGTTACTTGGCCGCGCTGCAAATCCGCCGTCAGTGGTAAACGCGATGACGGAACCGATTTGCCGGGTGCTTATATTACCGGATCAGCGTTGAAGGATGGTTTTACCGAGAACATTGAATACTTCAAACTCGATTTCCTTGATTCCTCCACCGTTGCGCGCGGCGACGCGTTTGCGGCGATCCTGCCGCTTCTTTGGATGATGGCCGGTTGTCGGGGCAAGCGCGAAGAGTCGAAAGGCTCACAAAGCTGGTTCATTCCGAAACACGCGCCGTTTGCCGTGCTCATCAAGGAAAAGGAGTTCCGCTCGTTCCGCGATCAACTGGCCGACCGGAAGGACATCGAATGGATTTTCCTCGTCACGGATTCCGAAGAGAATTTTGGGCTGATGCGCCGTGCGCTGGGTCGCAAGTTCCAGTGTGTCCAACTCTACAAGAGCTACCTTGAGAATTTCCGGTTGAATACGCCCGAAGCGTTGGGGCAAGGCGGTGCGGCGTGAAATTCGACTTGAAGAATTTTCAGGAGGTCGCCGCTCGCGACATCATCACGAAGCTGGACAAGGCGCGGGAGAGTGTCGCGGTGAACGATTTGGAGGCGATCATTTTGGCCGCGCCGACCGGTTCCGGCAAGACGATCACGCTGGCGCAGGTGATTGACCTGACGTACGGCGGTGGCGATGGAATCTCGGCGCGTCCGGATACAGTGTTTCTGTGGTTGTCGGACTCACCGGAGTTAAACGCGCAGAGCAAGAACAAGCTGTTAGCGGCGTGTGACCATTTGCCGTACTACAAGATGGTCACGATTGAGAGCGAGAATTTCAAAGACGATTTATTGCAACCCGGCTACCTGTATTTCATCAACACGCAGCTTTTGGGGAAGGACAAGATTCTCACGAAAGAGCCAGGCGACCGGAGGAACACAACTTTCTGGCAGACGGTGGCAAACACCATTGCCCGCGCGCCACAAGATTTTGTCCTCATCATAGACGAGGCGCATCGCGGGGCAAGTGCCACTGACCGAAACCGCACAACGATCATGCAGAAGTTTGTCCTCGGTTCGCCAGCGGACGGAATGACGCCGGTGCCGCTGGTAATCGGTATGAGCGCGACGCCGCAACGCTTCACGGCCTTGCTCGGCAACACCAACCGAACACAACGACCGATCAACATTGACCCTGAAGAAGTCCGTGCGAGTGGGTTGCTGAAGGATTTGATCGTCGTTCACAATCCAAGAACGACGGTGGAGGCTGATCTAACGCTGCTGAAAACGGCGGCGAAGACATGGAAGCAATTCACGAAGCTTTGGGAAGATTATTGCACGCACGAAAAGGAGAAGGAAGTCGTTAGGCCGATTCTCGTGGTGCAGGTTGAGGACGGGCCTGGAGAGCAATTGACAGCGTCACCGCTGGCGGATGCAGTGCGTGCGATTGAGGAATATACCGGCCCGCTGGACGTAAACGAGATTGTCCACTGCTTCCATGACAAAAACGAGATTCAGGAAGCTGGCCGAATTATCCGGAAACTTGAGGCGTCACGCATCCAAGACAGTCCGGAGGTCAAAGTGGTGCTCTTTAAGACGGCGCTGTCCACTGGTTGGGATTGCCCCCGCGCCGAAGTGATGATGAGTTTTCGTCGCGCAGAAGACCCGACGAGCATCGCGCAACTTGTCGGGCGCATGATTCGCACTCCGCTGGCGCGACGCATCGGCACAAACGAAGTCCTCGATACCGTCGAACTGTTCCTGCCGCATTATGATCCCGTGGCGCTTGAGAACGTGTTGAAGTGCCTGCGCAATCCAGACGAAGGATTGGGGACGCGTGCCGAGACCTCGACGGAGACCTACCAGCGCGATCCGCAGTTCGCAGAAGTGTTCGAGCATTTGAAGACGCTGCCGACATATTCCGTTAGCCGTGTTCCGAAGATGAGCGACATCAAGCGGGCGATGCGGCTCGCTGGCCTGCTGGTGCATGAAGGGTTGAATGAAGATGCCGATGAGCAGTTGCGCGAAGTCTTCCTGAAGAATCTGAAAGAGTTGCGCGACAAATACGCGAAGACAGTTGCGGGATGGGACACCGTGGTACGCGAAGGCGGCGAGATCGAATTGGACATCACGAAGATCGCTATTAGTGGCATGACGGTTGCCGGAAAGAATCTGGCGCGTGTGCAACTCACCGAGCACAATATTGGTCAACTCTTTGACGCGGCTGGGAGGCTGCTTGCCGCCGGTGAAGGACTTCACTGGACGTATTGGAAGCGATTTCAGGATAAGGCCGAGCCGAATCAGGCGAAGCTGGAATTTGTGTCCATCATGCGTCAGCCGGAAACGATGCTGGCGATGGAAAAACTCGGGAGAGAAGAATTTGATGCGGGTTGGAAGAAGCATAAAGCGGCAATTCAGAAACTCCCGGCATCGGTTCGGGCGCGCTTCCAAGCATTGGTTCAAGCCAGTGGTAAAGCGGTGGTGCAAGATTGGGAGTTACCGGAAGTAATCGTGGAGAAAAAGGAAGGTGTAGCTTGGGATCGCCATCTGTTCCAAGACGCGAATGGCAAGTTCTTTGCGGACTTGAACACTTGGGAAGCGGAAATACTGAAGACGGAAATGGCGAAGAAGGATTTCGTCTGCTGGCTGCGAAATTTAGATCGCCGCGACTGGTCGATGTGCGTTCCTTACGAGATGGGCGGGATGAAGGGCTTTTACCCCGACTTCATTATCGTGCGAAGAAACAGCAGTGGTTTTGTCGTGGACATTATTGAACCGCACGATGACACACGTACAGACACAATCCCCAAGGCCGTCGGTCTTGCAAAGTTCGCTGACGAACACGGTGAGGTGTTTGGTCGTCTGATCATCGCAAGAAAACAAAACGAACAATGGCAACTGGCGGATATGAGTGATGAGACCACACGCGAGAGAACAAAGCAGATACAACCCGCTGCCGATGTTGAGTTGCTATTTGTGAAATAGCGATAGACTCAAACACCCAGCACTGTTAGGCATCGGTCTGTAGCCGGAACATTGACGGCGGCGGCGCGAAGCGGCACGAACGCCGGACCCAAGCGGGCGAACCTTCCAGCGGCAGGCCAGTAGGGCTTGGGCAAGTGCTGAGATGTGGAAGGGTACGAAGTCTTCGACATCAAAGGGTCGCTTGGGGAACTGTCTTGAGGTAGATTTAGCGCCATGAATGGAGCATCAACAATAGCCATCGCCTACCGCTACATCAGCCGCCAGCCCGGCGTGCGCAGCGGCCACGCCATCGTTGAGGGTACTCGGATTGGAGTCCACGATGTCATTGGCCTGCTCCAAAATGGCGAAACCGTGGACACGATCGTTACTCGGTGCTTTCCAAACCTGACCCGCGCGCAAGTGTATGAGTGTCTGGCTTATTACGAGGACCATCGGGGTGAGATTGATGTGCTGGTCGCCCGTCAAATGGCCGCCCCTGCGCCGTAAAGTTCTTGCTTGATGACGACGTGCCCGACGACATTGCCTTCGCCTTGGAAGCGATGGGGCATCAGGTCGTCAAGTTGTAGGCCGTGTCACCTGACGCGGCGGTTTTCCTCACGAATTCGCCACGTGAGGTCACGTGGCCTGCAAGAAAAAGATGGTTACCGGAGGTGCCCTTATCATTCTCATCCGGCGCAAAACCCGCGCGCAGGAGCGTGCGGCACTCGTCCGGCTCGTGGACAAGGCCGGGGAATCGGGTCTGCGCGACAACATCAACTTCGCATGAGCCGCCATTCGAAACGGCGATTGGGTCAGCATGGCCGGAACAAGCCGAGCGAAGCGGAGCTGAGTTCGACGAAACGCTGAGGGGTAATGGGCAGCAAACGCCGTCAGCGGCAAACCGGAACAACTGAGGCTTGCATTTTCTTCACGAATGCCGACATTATGTCCGACATGAAGACTTTCACCGTCAGAGACCTTGATCGGCGACCGGCGAGCGTGCTCAACACCTGCGACAAAGAAGGCGCGGTGCGCATCCGCCGCCGCAACGGGCACAGTTACACAGTGCGTCTGGAACAACCGTCAAGCGCGCGGGTCTCGGCGAAGGATCGGGCGCGGTGGCTGGAGGAGCATCTGGCTTGGCGCAAACGCATGTTTTCCGAGCGTATCGCCAGCGATCAGACGGCCTTGGTTGACCGGCTGCTGGCGGGTGAATGAAACCGTACGCCGACACCAACTTCCTCACGCGTTGTTACCTCCCCATCGAGGCGCATCCACCGACGGATGATCAATTGGCAGAGTTGCGCGGTGCCGGCGGCTGGCTGCCGATTGTCTGGTTACACCGCTTGGAACTGGCCAATGCCTTCGAGCAGCACGTCTTCGCCTGGCGAACTCTTGGTCGGACCCGGATCACTGCGGAGATGGCGGCGGCAGCACAGGCGCGGTTCCGGGAAGACTGTGCGCAACCGGCCAGCTTGCTGCGCCCAACCGTCATCAGTCCGAGCGACTTGGAGCAACAATTTGAGGAGTTGTGCTTACGCCACACTGCAAAGCACGGCTTCCGCACGTACGACCTGTTGCACGTCGCGTCCGCGTTGCTGTTGGATTGCGACACCTTTTGGAGTTTTGATCCCAAAGCCAACAAACTGGCTGCGTTGGAAGGACTGAAAACTCTCGCCATCAGTCGCGTTGCCTGAACCGCCAACATGTCAGCGTAGCCGGAACATTGACTCCGGTTTGTTGGCGCGGGTCTGCAACGACTGACTCAGAAGCGGCTGATCAATACGAAATAGGAGATGATCCAGAGTGCTGTCGCTCTTGGGAAGATCGTCATCACGGTTTCGGTGGCGTTGGCGATGATGCCGGGGCAATGCGCGGGAAAACTTTTTTCCAGCGCTCGCGCCGTTCGGCGTTCAGGCGGTCGAATCGTTTCTGTTGTTCCGGGGTGAGCGTTTCGCGGATGCGACGGAGCATGTCTTGAAACGCTTCGCGAACCTGCGGCTCGGACTGGGCGCGGGCCTGTTGCAGGCGTTGGCGCGTGTCGTCGATGATGGGCGCGATTTGGGCGCGTTGTTCCGGCGTGAGATTCAACTGGCCGCCCATTTCCCGCACGATGAGTTCGGGGGCAACCACCATTTGGCCGCGCCAGAGGGCACGGATGCGTTTCTGGTAAAAACCGCGCGTGACCAGCCCGCCGGCAATTGCGCCGAGAACAAATACGACCAACACACCAAGAATCGCCTTCCAGTGTTTCATGTCATTCTCCGGTCAGCATCACGAGAAGCGCGGCTTCGTCGCTGGCGTCGCCGACAATGTCGGCCAGCGGGTCGCCGGGCGCAGTAAAACTCCAAACGCCGAGCGCAATCACGACAGCCCCGAACAAAGGCGCCAGCCGCCACGACCACGCAAACCACGGCGCCGCAGACCGTCGTTGCTCGCGCAACCGGGCCAGCAGGCGCGTCTCAAACGCGAATTCGGCCTGTTCGGTATCCGTCGGCGCTTGTCGCGCGGCGGCGAATAATTTGTTAAGTCGGTCATCGTTCATGATGTGCCTCCAAAATATTTTTCAACGATTGCCGGGCGCGGAACGCGCGCACCTTGACGTTCGACTCGCTCCAGCCGGTCAGCCCGGCAATCTCGCGCACGGTGCGCTCTTCCAATTCGAGCAGCGTAATCACGAGGCGTTCCTCCGGGCCGAGTTTTGCCATCGCAAAGTCCAGCACCTCGCGGGCGCGCCGCGGCTCGATGTTGTCGGTGCTGGGCAACTCCATGTCGTCCAGCGCCACGGCGTCGCGGTCGTGGCGTGTCTTGCGCAGGTGATCGTAACAGGTCCGCACGCCGACGCGGGACAGCCAGTGCTCGAACGGCGCTTCGCTGCGAAACTTGCCGAGTTGCCGGTACGCCTTGATGAAAATCTCCTGGCAGAGGTCGTCGAGTTCGGCCTCGGAGCGTGTGAACCGGGCGGCGATGCCGAAGATGCGGCGTTTGTGGCGGGCAACAAGCGAGGCGAAGGCCTCATCGTCGCCCGCGAGGGTGGACTGTATGAGGCGTTCATCGGTTGGTTCCCCGTGTTGCGCGCTCATTGCGCACTGCTTCTACTCCTTCCCGAGAGCCTTGACAATGTCATCCACGAACTTGCCAAGATGTCTGGCGCCCTCGGGTTGGTCGGGAGTCAACACGCTCTTGAGGTTCTGCGCCATCTTGGCGCGTTGCTTGGCGAGGTCCACCAACACGTCGGTGAGCTTCGCGCACTCGGAGCGGATGGCCTGCTCGCTCACGTCCGTGTCAGCCATCAACTCTTTCACCGCAGTCTGCGCCTCCGCGAACCGTGTCAGCGCCTTTTTCAAGGCCGGCAACTGCCCTCGAATCAGCGCGCTGGCCTTGTCGCGTTGCGCCTCCGAAAGCTCGGTGACTGCACCGAGTTTGTCCGTGACGAACTGTTCCGTCACCGGAAATGTCGGCGCATCCGCGGCCATCGCCTGCGCCGCGATCAATCCCGCCCCGATTAGAATTCTCATCGTGTTCTTCATGAATTGTTCCTTTCATCCCAACAGACGAAACTTCCTGCCAAAAGGTTACAGTCAGGGAGCAACGACGACCTTCAATTCCTTTACCGGCGCGCCGTCACTCCATGTGCCCATGAACCGTTGTTCCGGCGTGTTGCCGAGCGCAAACTGCCGGTTCCTGCCGTAAAAGGCGGCATCGCACAGCGCGTCGAACAGTTTCCACGTCCCGTAAAAATCCAGCGCGTCGGGCGCGCGCGCCAGCTTGACGAAGAAGCTCACTCGTTCCCCGCGTTTCACCGGTGAAGGCGCGCACACGGCAAAATGATCGGCCACCAGCGCGGGTTTCCCGTGGTCGTCGCTTTGCAAGACCACGAAGCTCTTGTTGGTGGCCGGCACCTGCGTGGTTTCCTTGAAAATGCGTTTGGCTTCCGCGCTGCCGACCATCGAATCGCGGTCGCCGGCCACACACAACAACAACGTCTCCGGCGCAATGCGACTGAGATCTTCGAGTTTTGCTCCCATCCATTGACCGGGGCCGCGCGTGCCGCCCGGCTCGGCGCACATCACGGCCTTGGGTTGCGGCAAGCCCACGTCCCGCCAAAGCGCCGCGAGATTCGCCGAGATGATGCCGCCCATCGAATGGCCGACCATCGCAACCCGGCTCAGATCAGGCTGAACCCGACCGAGTCGCTGGATGGCGTCCTTGATCGCCGCAGCGGCGTTGGGCGCGAACTTCGTGGGCGACGTGAACGCGCTGTTCTGGTAGCGCGGGAAGATGACGATGTTGCCGCGCTTCACGAGGTGTTCGATCCACGCATCGTAGTGACGCGGCTCCATCAGAATCCAACCGTGATTGAAGACGATCACCGGCGCTGAAGTCGGCGCAGGGTTGGACGGCTCGAACAGCCAATACGCCTTGCCGCCCTTGCCGTAGGATTTGCTGACGACCGCTTGGTGCGAATACTCCGCACCGCCCGGCCCGGTCTTCGGCTGCGCCGGCGGAAGAATCTGGGCGGCCGCCAACAAAATCGAGAACAGGTTCATCGCTCGTGCTGCAATCGCAACTGGCCGCACGCCGCCGCAATGTCGGTGCCTTTTTCGATGCGCAACGTCGCCGAGATGCCGGCTTGGCGGAGGACGTGTTGGAAGACTTTGCAGCGGTCGCGGTCGGGACGCTGCCACGGCAGGCCCTCGACCGGGTTGTACGGGATCAGGTTCACCTTTGCGTGGACGCGACGGGCCATGCCGGCGAGCTTGTGGGCCTGCTCGATCATGTCGTTCACATTCTCGATGAGGATATACTCGAAGGTGAGCATCTTGCCCTTGACCTGCGCGTAGTACTCGCAGGCCGCCATCAATTCCTTCAGCGGAAACTTCCGGTTGATCGGCATGATCTTGCCGCGCACCTCGTCGGTCGCGCCGTGCAACGACACCGCCAGCCGTATCTGCATCGGCTCCTCCGCCAGCCGTCGAATCCCCGTCACGATGCCGACGGTCGAGACTGTCATCTTCCGCGCGCCGATGCCAAACGCCCACGGCGCATTGAGAATCCGCAACGCCCGCAGCACATTTTCGTAATTCGCAAATGGCTCGCCCATCCCCATCACGACGATGTTGTTCACTTTCTGTTTCATCAGCTTCTGGACCTGCCAGACCTGGTCCACGATCTCGGCGGCGCTCAGGTTCCGCTTGAACCCGTCCAGGCCGCTCGCGCAGAACTTGCACCCGAACGCGCACCCGGCCTGCGTCGAAACACACACGGTCTGCCGGTCGTCGGTGCTTGTCAGTCCCGGCGTTGCCGGGATCAGCACCGTCTCGATCAACGACCCGTCGTGAAGCTTGAAAAGGAATTTCTCCGTCGTGTCCGTCGCGTGCCGTGTCTTCACCTCTTTCAGCGCGTTCAACGCAAACTCCTCGGCCAGCTTCGCCCGCAACGGCGCCGGCAGATTCGTCATCGCGTCGAACGACTCCGCCTGTTTCTCGTACACCCACTGGAGAATCTGATCGGCCCGATACACCGGCGTGATCAGCTTGATCAGCTCGTCGCGGTAGAGTCCCTTGATGTTCATCGCGACCTCCACGCTGCGACGACCGCGTCGTACAGCGCATCGAACTCTGCGTTGACCGCTCCGGTGTGCGCGGCCGATTCGCGGATGCCGACACGGAACGGCTTCCGACAGACAAACTCCGGCACGAACCGCTTGATCTTCGAGTTGTCGAACACGGCGTCGTTGGCCTTGTCGCCCTTGAACGGTCCGGTCAATTGCGGGAACTTCTCGCAGAGCCAATCGAGCGGAATCCGCACGATGTTCGGCGCCGGCGCGCCGAGCGCGGCGGCGGTCGCCCCGTAAATCTGCGGCCACGTCTGCGTCTCGTCGCTGGTGATGTGAAACGCTTCGCCGATGGCGCGCTCGTTACCGACCAGCCCGGCGAGTCCGACCGCAAAATCGCTCGTCGCCGTCAGTGTCCAAAGGTTGTCGTGCTCCCACAGGAAGAGCGGTTTGCCGGCGAGCAGACGGGCGGCAAGCGTGTAGCTGGCGCTGGCAATGATGTTCGGGAACCAATGCGGCCCGTAAGTGTGCGACGGGCGGACAATGGTCGTCGGAAACCCCGGGCGCGCCCACAGCCATTCTTCGCAGGCTTGTTTTTTTTGCGCGTAATCCCAGTAGGCATTGGCCAGCGGTTCGTTTTCACTGATGGGCAGCTTGGTCGCCGGTTTTGTGTAGGCGGCGGTGGTACTGATGAAGATGTACTGCTGGATTCTTCCGGCAAAAGCCTCGTAATCCACGGCGAGGTCGGACGGTTCGTAGCCGAGGAAGTTGATGACGACATCCGGGGCGAGCGCTTTCATCGCCGCGACGTCTTTGCGGTCGGCCTTCACCGACCGGAATGTTCCCGGGACCGGCGACCGACCGCGGGTGAGCAGTACAACCTCATAGCCGCGCTGGTGAAGGCGCGCCGCGCAGTCGGTTGAGATGTTTCCGGTGCCGCCAATGAAAAGGACTTTCATGGCCGACACTATAGGCAATGTCTGTCCTTGCCACAAGGCAGGCGACACGGTAGGAATATCCCCATGAAAGCTCAATTCATCTTTGCCTCCCTGTTGATTGCCACGGCCACCGGTTACGCTGCGCCAGCCGGCTTGGCGTTCTATGGCGACCCGCCTGATGACCGCCACCCGTGGTGCGTCCACGACCGGAACCGCCCGTTGCCGCCGCGCGTCGAGCCGAAGCCGTTCAAGCCGGCGCCGCCGCCACGCGGAGCGATTGTGTTGTTCGATGGCACAGCCGAGTCGCTCGGAAAATGGGAATCGGACAAGGACGGCACCCCGACGAAGTGGATTGTGCGCGACGGCGCGATGGAATGCGTGCCGAAGTCGGGTTACATCCGCACGAAGGAGAAACTGGGCGATTGCCGGCTCCATGTCGAATGGGCTGCGCCGACAGAAATAGTCGGCGAAGGCCAAGGACGCGGTAACAGCGGCATTTTCCTGTGCGGCGTCGAAATCCAGGTGCTCGACAGCTACAACAACCCGACCTACGCCGATGGCGGCGCCTGTTCGATGTATGGCGTCGCGCCGCCGCTGGCCAACGCGCTGCGTCCGCCGGGCGAGTTCCAGCAGATTGACATCACGTTCCGCCGGCCGATTTACCAGGGCGACAAGTGCGTGGATCCCGGCTACGTCACGGTGTATTGCAACGGCGTGTTGGTGCAGAACAAGACGCAACTCGAAGGTCCCACGGGACATCGTGGGCGCTCGAAACCCGGTCCGTTGCCGGAGAGCGCGCCGCTGCGGTTGCAGGATCACGGCAACCCGGTCCGGTTCCGCAACATCTGGTATCAGCCGCTGCCGCCGCGCAAACCGGAAAAAGGCATTCGCGGTCCGCTCAGCGTGGAGGAGACGATGGCCATGCGCAAGACAATCGCCGCCCAAGTGCGCGACGATGCCGCCAAAATGACGGCCGGTTCGGTTGAGCAAGCATGGCGGCTTGCCGAATCGCTTGTTTATGAGAAGGACGAGCCGACGTGCCGCAAAGCCGAGCAACTGCTCGCTCAATACACCGCAGGTTTGAAAAAGCTGCCTGACGACCAGATCACAGCCAGGAAGGACGAAGTGATGGTTGCGTTCCGCAACTTCCAGTATCTCGTCAAGTTCGGTTTTGTTCCCGCCGAGTTTGGGCCGAAGGCTGACGTGGATCGCATCGTCAAGGCGCGCGGCTGGGATAAACCGGCGAAGAAGAAGTAGTCGGGCAACGACACCGAAGTTATTTGTCATTTCAGCAACGGCGCAATCAGGTGCGTCAACTATTTTGAGACGGTCGTCTCAAAATAGTTGACGCTTCGTGCTTGCTTGGAAATGCGCGCCGCGATACGAAGGGGACATGAAACATCGCTTGAACTACGCAGAGGTCTTGGATCTGTTCCTCTGGACGATGGACAAACTCTCGCGTCCCACGTTCAACAACCTGCTGGCAGGATATGAGGAGTATGAGCACCGCGGGGAAAGCCGCGCGCTGTTCCACGAACTGGAGCGACACCAACTTCTGCAGCGCACCGGCAGTGGTCTGCACGCGACCTACCGGATCACGGCGGAAGGCGTGTGCCGGGCGCAAGTGGATGATCCGACAGCCTCGTGGGACACGCCGTGGGATGGCGCGTGGCGGGTGGTGACGTTCGATCTGCCGGAAGTGCGGCGCAAGGACCGCCAGATTCTCTGGCGCGCATTGCGCGCCCGTAAATTGGGGCTGTTGCAGCGCAGCGTCTGGATTTGGCCGCACTCGCTGGAGGCGATTCTGGAGGAAATCGTGGACGCGGAAGGCGTGCCGGAGTGTTTCTGCGGATTTACCGCGCGGGAATTGTTCCTGTGCACCACGGCAGAGGTCGTGGCCAGTGCGTGGGACTGGAAACGGATCGGGCACCGGCACGAGGAGTATCTTCGTCATCCTTCGTTGACTGGTAATCCGGCGGCAGCCATTCGTGAGTTGGGGCGTCTTGCGGCGTTGGCCCGATGTGAGCGCTGGGTCTATCAATCGGCATTTTCGCTTGACCCATTGTTGCCTCGTTCGCTCTGGCCGAAAGGATACCGGGGCGCAGATGTCCGGCAAATGCATCTGCGCTTGCGCCGTTTGCTGGCGCTGCGGTTCGTGGAACTGGCGGGAACATAGTTGTTCGATAACCTTGAGACGATCGTCTCAAAGTTATCGGACAGCGGTGATGAGTCAAGGGGAGGAAGATCGTGTGTCCGTCAAAGGAGAGGACCGCGTCAGGACTTGGCAGAGCGGCGATAGAGGGTGCGGCTGGAGACGCCGAGCATCTTGGCGGCTTTCTCCTTGTCGCCATCGCACAGCGCGAGCGTCTCGGCGATGAGTCGCTCTTCGGTTTTTTCCAGCGTCGTGCCAACCGGCACGGTGATGCTCGAACCGTTGCCGTGAAGACCGGGCAGCGGCGCGCACAAGATGAAACTGGAGATCGTGGCGTCGGTCGTGACAGCGATGGCGCGTTGGATTGCGTTCTCCAGTTCGCGGACGTTGCCGGGCCACGGGTGGGCGAAGAGTTGGTCGAGCGCGGCGGGAGCAATGGCGCGGACATCTTTCCGCATTCGAGCGGCGTATTTCTGGAGGAAATGATTGGCCAACAGCGGAATGTCGTCGGTCCGCTCCCGCAACGGGGGCAGGCTGATGTGGACGACGTTGAGCCGGTAGTAGAGGTCTTCGCGAAACATCTTCCCGGCAATGGCATGAGGAATGTCAACGTTGGATGCGCTGATGATGCGGACATCAATCTGAGTGTCGCGCGTGCTGCCGAGGCGCTGGAACCGGCCGTCTTGAAGGACACGCAGCAGTTTGGCCTGAAGCGGCGTGCTCATCTCGGCGATCTCGTCGAGAAACAAGGTGCCGCCGTCGGCGACTTCGAGTTTGCCGGGCTTGGTGTTGGCCGCGCCGGTGAACGCGCCGCGTTCGTAACCGAACAGTTCGCTTTCCAGCAGTGTCTCGGGGATGGCGGCGCAACTGATTTTGATGATGGGCTTGTCGCGACGGGAACTGAGCAGGTGGATGGCGTCGGCGACGATTTCCTTGCCGGTGCCGCTTTCACCCTGGATGAGGACGCTGACATCGGTGGGAGCGATCTGGCGGATGAGTTTCTTCACGGCCAGCATCGGCGCGCTGTTGCCGATGAGGGCTTCTTCGCCGCGGATTTGTTCGAGGGCATCGCGCAGCCGGAGATTTTCGGCGGTGAGACGCTGTTTTTCGACGGCCTTGGCGACGGCTTTCAGCAGGGCGCCGCGGTCGAGCGGTTTTTCGATGAAATCATAAGCGCCCAAGCGCATGGCCTCGACAGCTTTCTCGACAGTGCCGTGGCCGGTGATGACGATGACCTCGACGGTGGCGCGCAGTTGTTTGGCCCGGCGCAACACGGTGAGGCCGTCCTGATCTGGCAACGCGAGGTCAGTGATGATGAGATCGGCGCCGTCGCGCTGAAAGCGGTCAAGTCCCTCGGCGGCGGTGTGGACACAGGTGACGCGGTAGCCTTCCTTGAGGAGGATTTTCTCGGCGGCGACGCAGAGGGCTTCTTCGTCGTCCACCAACAGGATGTCAGCTTTGTGCGGCATGAGCGTCGGCAACGGGCAGTTCGATGAGGAAAGTAGTACCACGATTGGGAACCGTCTCGCAATGGATTCGTCCGCCGTGCTCCGCGATGATTTGCTGTGTCAACGGCAGGCCGAGGCCGGTGCCGCTCGGTTTGGTGCTGTAAAAGGGTTTGTAGAGTTGTTGTTGTTCGTCGGCGTTCATGCCCTTGCCGGTGTCGCTGACGGCCAGGGAGACGCTGTTTTCCTTGCGCGCCGTGGTCAACGTCAGCGTGCCGCCGGCGGGCATGGCTTCCATGGCGTTGCGGATGAGGTTGAGAATGGCCTGCCAAAGCTGGGCCTCGTCGCCGTGCACCGCCGGCAACAGCGGGTCGAGGCGATGTTGGACCGTGATGTGCGCGTTGTCGAAGGAACCCTGGAGGAACGAAAGCCCTTGCGTCAACAGGTCGTTGAGCGCCACGCGGTCGCGGCGCGGTTTCGGCATCCGGGCGAATTGAAGATAGTCCTCGGTCACGCGCTGGATGCGGCGCACCTCGGAATCAATCGCGCTGAGCAACGTGCGCATCTCGGCGGTGGCGGCCGGCTCGGCCTCGGCGAGGGCGGCGGCCTCGTCGCCGACAAGGGCGAGGTTGAGCGTGATCGAGCTGAGCGGGTTGCGGATTTCGTGGGCGAGCTTGGCGGACATCGCGCCGATGACGGCGAGGCGTTCGGCTTGGAGCTTGGCTTCTTCCAGGCGTTTGCGCTCGGTGATGTCGTGGAGGATGACGCAGCGGCCGATGGAATCGCCTTGCGGGTCGCGCAACACGGAGATGCTCAGTTCGACGGCCACGCGCCGGCCGTTCTTGGCGAGGCGGATGGTTTCCATGTGGAGGTGGCCGTGCTTGACAACACGCTGGTCAATCTGTTCGAGTTCGCCGGCGGCGAGCAGGTCCGGCGGAACGAGGCGCTGGACGGGTTGGCCGATGATTTCCCCGGCGGTCCAGCCGAAGACCTGCTCGGCAGTGCGGTTCCAGGAGCGGAGACGTTTCTCAGCGTCCACGGTAAAGATGGCATCGGCGGAATCATTGATGATGCTCTCCAACTCCTGCATCCGGCGATAGCGGTCGCTCGCAATGTAGGCGTCCACAGCCAGCGAGGCGTCGAGCATGAACACTTTTTCCAACGCCACGATCGTGTCGTCCCCCAAGTCGCCGGCCTCCTGGCGGATCAACGCCACGATCCGGCGAAAGAGCGTCGGATATCCGAGCAAGAACCAGCGCGGCAACAGCCCCATGCGTTCGTGCGTGTGGCCGAGGCGTTGACGCCGCCCGAAATACTCCTCGTCAAATTGTCCTTCGGTCAGTTCCAACAAATACTGGCGGAACAGCCCTGTCAGCCGGTCCCGGCTGGTGCGGGCGCGCAGGATCTCGGCGGTTTCCGGAAACGACTCCAGCAGCGCGCACCAACCGTCCGCGAGCGACTCGGCGTGCCGCTCCACGATGGGGCGCAACGCCTGCAGCAGCGCCGCGTCGCGCTCGGTGAAATCGAGAAACTTCAGGCGTTGTTCGCGTTTGGAAAGTGCCATGGCCGGCGCCAGACTACGAACACCCCAGCCCCTTGTCAACGGCGGCTCCATCGTTGACTTCCCACGCCCGCCGTCACATCATGGCGGCCATGAGCAAACCACTGGTTGCGTATTTTTCGATGGAGATCGCGCTGGAACCCGGCATCCCGACCTACAGTGGCGGCCTCGGCATCCTTGCGGGCGACACCATCCGCGCCGCCGCCGACCGCGACGTGCCCATGGTGGCCGTGTCGTTGCTGCATCGGAAGGGCTATTTCTATCAGCGCCTCGACTCCAGCGGCTGGCAAACGGAAGAACCGGCGGAATGGGTTGTCGAGGATTTCCTTGCCGAACAGCCCCAGCGCGTCGTTGTCAACATCGAAGGCCGCGCCGTGCATGTCCGCGCATGGCAGTACGACGTCACCGGCGCCGGTGGCGGCATCGTTCCCGTCTATCTGCTCGATACGGATTTGCCGGAAAACACCGAATGGGACCGCGCCTTGACGCATTACCTCTACGGCGGCGACAACCACTATCGCCTCTGCCAGGAGGCCATCCTCGGCCTCGGCGGCGTCCGCCTCTTGCGCGCGCTCGGCCTCGACTCGATCCAGCGGTTCCACATGAACGAGGGCCATGCCAGCTTGCTGACCGTCGAGTTGCTCCTCGAAGAAGCCCGCAAAGCGCAACACCCGGTCATCACACCGGATGACATCGAAGCCGTCCGCAAACAATGCATCTTCACCACCCACACGCCCGTCCCGGCCGGCCACGACCAGTTCCCGATGGACATGGTCCGTCGCGTCCTGGGATTGCCCGATGTGTTTGCCAAAATGCAGGACCAGTTCTGCGTCAATTTCGCCGCCCACGTCCTCAACCGGCCGCCCGGCGCCCACGACATGAAGGCGTTGTTCTGCACCGACACGATGTTGAACATGACCTACCTCGCGCTCAACCTCAGCCACTACGTCAACGGCGTCGCCAAGAAACACGCCGAGGTCAGCCGGCACATGTTCGCCGAGTATCGGGTGGACGCCATCACCAACGGCGTGCACGTCCCGACATGGACGTCGCGGCCGTTTCAGGAGTTGTTCGACCGTCACATTCCCGGCTGGCGCGAGGACAGTTTCAGCTTGCGCTACGCGCTTGGCATTCCGCCGGCGCAAGTCTGGGCCGCCCACGAAACCGCCAAGCGCGATCTGGTCGAGTGGATCAACCACGAAACCAACGCCGGCTTCGACCGTCATGATTTCACCATTGGCTTTGCCCGCCGGGCCGCCACCTACAAGCGGGCCGACCTTCTGTTCCACAACCTCGACCGGCTCCGCGCCATTGTTGCCAAAGCCGGCCGCCTCCAGATCGTCTATGCCGGCAAAGCCCACCCGCAAGACCAGAATGGCAAGGAATTGATCAAGCACATCGTTGCCGCGCGCGATGCCCTGCGCCACGACATCAAGATCGCCTACCTGCCCAATTACGACTGGGACCTCGGCTGCCGGTT
Source organism: Verrucomicrobiota bacterium (assembly GCA_016871575.1). Lineage (GTDB taxonomy): Bacteria > Verrucomicrobiota > Verrucomicrobiia > Palsa-1439 > Palsa-1439 > CAIKAP01. Next base: position 31,162 of record VHCW01000004.1, on the reverse strand, counting down.
GACCGCAGGGGTGGATGTCTGGTTGAACACGCCCCTGCCGCCGATGGAAGCCAGCGGCACCAGCGGCATGAAAGCCGCCCTCAACGGCGTCCCCAGCCTCAGCATCCTCGACGGCTGGTGGATCGAAGGTTGCATCGAGGGCGTCACCGGCTGGGCGATTGACTCCACCGCGCCCGCCGGGGGCGACCGCACCCCGCACGACGCCGCCTCGTTGTACGACAAACTGGAGAACGTCGTCCTGCCGCTGTTTTATCGGGATCGCGACCGTTTCCTCGATGTCATGCGGCACGCCATCGCGTTGAACGGCTCCTTCTTCAACACGCAGCGCATGATCCTTCAATACGTCCTCAAGGCGTATTTTGTGTAAGCCGCAACTTTCGGCCTGCGATCAGTTGTGCTATCCTGAGGGCGCATGAAAACCAAATTGCTCATGTCGTTGATCGCGGGCTGCTGCGCAGCATGCGCCGCGTCGAATGAATCGCTGCCGGCCATCAAGCAGGAAGTGGCCGCGGGCCGGGCGGTGCTGGTGGACGTGCGCGAGAAAAGCGAATGGGACGCCGGGCACCTGAAATCCGCGCGACTGCTGCCGTTGAGCCGATTGGAGACGGACGCCAAGGCCGCCGACGGGCTGCCGAAGGACAAACCGGTTTACGTGCATTGCCGGTCGGGCGCTCGCACGGTCAGCGCCGTGAAGATTCTCAAACAACAAGGATTCGACGCTCGCGGGTTGCCGCAATCGTACAGCACACTGGCCAAAGAAGGATTCTGATATGAACGTTGAAATCCTGGCGCGGGCGCAGTTCGCGCTGACGGTGATGTTCCATTATCTTTTTCCGCCGCTGACCATCGGTTTGGGCGGGTTGTTGGTGCTCATGGAGTGGCGTTACCTTCGGACCGGCGATCCGTTGTACGAGTCGTTGACAAAATTCTGGACGAAGATTTTCGCCCTCAACTTCGCGTTGGGTGTGGCCACGGGTATTGTGATGGAGTTCCAGTTTGGCACAAACTGGGCTTCGTACTCCCGTTATGTCGGCGACATCTTCGGCTCGGCCCTGGCTGCGGAAGGCATCTTTGCCTTCTTTCTGGAATCCGTTTTTCTCGGCGTGATGATCTTCGGCTGGAACAAGGTGTCCAAACGCATGCACTTTTTTTCGACCTGCATGGTCGCGCTCGGCGCCGTTCTCTCCTCGGTCTGGATCATCGTGGCCAATTCCTGGCAGCAAACCCCCGCCGGGTTCGTGATCCGCAACGGGCGGGCGGAGTTGACCGATTTCGCCGCGGCGGTTTTCAATCCTTCGACGGTCCACCGGCTCGTCCATGTCTGGATTGGCGCGTACATTCTGGCCGCCTTCTTCGTGATGGGCGTGTCGGCCTGGTACATCCTCAAGAATCGCCACGTGGAAGCGGCGAAAACGAGTTTCCGCCTCGCGCTGGTGATGGGCTTGGTGGCGTCGCTGCTGGCGCCGTTGAGCGGCGACGGACACGGTCGCAACGTGGCCCAGTACCAACCGGCCAAGATGGCGGCGATGGAAGGGCATTTCGTGACAGGCACCGGCGCGACGCCGATCTATCTGTTCGGTTTTCCGGACGTGAAATCGCAAACAGTCAAGGGTGGCGTCGCCATTCCCGGTCTGTTGAGTTTTCTGGTGCATCGGGATTTCAAGACGCCGGTGACGGGACTGGACAAGTTTCCGCGCGCGGACTGGCCGCCGGTGGCGCTGACGTTTCAGACGTTTCACGCGATGGTGGCGCTGGGGCTGTTGTTCATTCTCCTGACAGTGGCGGCGCTGTTTTGGCGCTGGCGCGGGACGTTGTTTGAGAAGCGGTGGCTGTTGTGGGTGTTTGTGCTGGCGGTGCCGTTGCCGTACCTCGCCAACCAGCTTGGCTGGGTCGCCGCCGAGGTGGGCCGGCAGCCGTGGGTGGTCTATGGGCTGTTGCGCACCGGCGATGCGTTGTCGAAATCGGTGACGGCCGGGCAGGTGCTCGGCTCGATCATCATGTTTGGGGTGATCTATGCGCTGCTGTTCGCGGTCTGGTTGTACATTCTTCTCGACAAGATTCGACAAGGCCCTGAACCGGTGAACGGAGGCGCGCAATGAATCTGAATGAACTCTGGTTTGTGTTGCTGGGCGTGTTGCTGGCCGGGTACGCGATTCTGGACGGGTTCGATCTCGGCGTCGGCATCCTGCATCTGTTCACGCGCAAAGACGAAGAACGCCGCATCCTGCTGAACTCCATCGGACCGCTGTGGGACGGCAACGAGGTGTGGCTGGTGACATTCGGCGGCGCGTTGTTTGCGGCCTTCCCGCACGCGTATGCAACGGTGTTTTCCGGGTTTTACACCGCCTTCATGCTGCTGTTGTTGGCGCTGATTTTGCGCGCCGTTTCGATGGAGTTCCGCAGCAAGAAAGAGTCGCGGGCGTGGCGGCGATTGTGGGATGTGTTGTTCGGCGCGGGGAGCGGCGTGGCGGCGTTGTTGTTCGGCGTCGCTGTCGGCAACTCCATGCGCGGGATGCCGATTGGGGCCGACATGGAATTCAAGGGCGGATTCCTTGACCTGTTGCACCCATACACGGTGTTGGTCGGATTGTTTGTCGTGTCGCTGTTCGCCATGCACGGCGCGATTTACCTGCACCTGAAGACGACCGGCGAGTTGCAGCAACGCATCCAGGGCTGGATTCGTTGCTCATTCTGGGTCTTCGTCGCGCTGTACGCGCTGACGACGATTTACACGCTGGTGGACGTGCCGTTGGCGACGCGCAATTTTGGAATGATGCCGTTGGCATGGGGCGTGGCGGCGTTCAATGTGCTTGCCATCGCCAACATTCCGCGCGCCATTCGTCGCGGGCGGCCGGTCTACGCGTTTGTGTCTTCGAGCGCGACCATCGCGGGGCTGGTGTTGCTGCTGGGCATCGCGCTGTTTCCCGAATTGGTTCACTCGACGTTGACGGACGGCGTGAGTTTGGATATTTACAATGCCGCCTCTTCGCCGAAGACGCTCGCGATCATGGCGGTGATCGCGGCGGTGGGGATGCCGCTTGTGATCGTTTATACAGGCGTGATTTATTGGGTGTTTCGTGGTAAAGTGGAACTGGGTAAGTTCAGTTATTGAAACCAAGACGACCTGACCGAAAGGAGCAAAGCATGGATATCCTGATCCAGGCGAATGGCATTACACTCGCCGATGACCTGAAAGCGACCATTGAGGAGAAAGTTGCCCACATCGAACAATACGCACCCCGCGCGCTTCGTGCGCGGATCCACGTGCGCAAAGTGAGCGCGCACTCGTCCAAACGCCAGTACAACGTGCGCGTGCTCTGTGAAATCCCCGGCGCCGACGTGAGCGCCGAGGAAAACGGCGCTGATGTGTTGAGCGCGCTGGATGTCGCCGCCTCCAAGATCGAACGGCGACTCCGCAAACGCAAAACCGAACGCCTCGCCCGCCGCCAGCGCGGGGCGCGCGGCAAAGAAAAAAATTAGTTCTCTGCCGAGTGCAGTCCGCCGGGCGCGGCGCGGAAGTCCAATACGCTGCGATCGGGATCGTCGGGATGCGGCACGGGGCAGTTCCACAGGCACGCGCCGCAGTGAACGCATTTTTCGCGGTCAAACGCCGGCGCGCCCTTTTCACCGGGCGTGATGGCCTGCCCGGAACAAACTTCGATGCAGATCTTGGTGCCGCATTGCTCGCAGAGGTTCGGATACAAGAAGGCCACGTGGTTGGCGTAGCCGCCCGGCGCCTGCACCTTGCCGCCCATCAACAGCGCGTCCTGTTGCGACACGAGCAGTTTGCCGTCGTACGGAATCGCCGGCCAACCGGCGCGGTCCATCAACGCGTTGTGCGCGCTGCCGCCCTTGGCGGCGCATCCCTGACGGATTTTCTCGATCTCGGAAAGCGGGATCCGTCCTTGATAATAGGAGGCCAGGCTCGGCGTGTGCCCCGCCGGCGGACGCGGTTCGACGGGCGCGTGAAGTTTCCCCTTTGTCGCACCCGCCAACGCCATGCCCAGCAGGCCGGTGACAAAACCTTTGTGGAACCCGTCGCGCGCCCGCTCGGCGGCGCGCGCCTCGTGCTCGACCCAACTGGCGCGCCGACGGGCGACGTAGGTTGCTTCCAGATTTTCCTTGGTGAACGGTTTCTTCTCCTTGAGCAGTTCCACGACAGCGTCGCCTAACATCGCGCCGGTGGCCCACGCCTCGTCCACACCGCTGCCGGTGAGCACATTGGTGCTTCCGGAGCCTTCCCCGATCCGGGCGTAGCCGTTGCCGACGAGATACGGTTCGCCGCGCCGGCCGGATTCGCCGAGCGTCTTGGCGCCCCACGAACGGAGCGTGCCGCCGTTGAGATAGCGCCACAGATACGGATGCAACATCCAGTGCTGCAAATACCGGTACGCCGTCCGCACCGGCGAATCGAACCACGACGGCACAAAAATACCGAGCGACGCCACGCGATCGGGATACACGTAGAGGAACCCGAAAATCTCCGGCTCCGGATACCCCAGCGTGTGCAACACCGTACCGGCTTCGAGCGGGCAATTCTCCGGCAGGTTGACGACGAACTTCATGCCGATGGCCCAGTCGTGCGTGTGATGTTGTTCGGGCATTCCGAATCTCTGATCGAGTTGACGTCCAATGGGACCGACAGGTCCGTCCGCCACGACCGTGAGCGCCGCGCGAATGTCCATCCCCGGCATGTTGTCCTGATCCGCCAACCGCACGCCGTTGACCTTGCCGTCGGCAACCAGCGGCTCCGCCGCCGGCGTGCCCGGCCAGATTTGCACCGCGCCGGTGCTCATCAATTGCGAGCCGACCCACTGGTTGAACTGGCCGATGGACATCACCAGGCCGCCGTGTTTTTGCAGGTACGGCGGAATGTACGGCAGTTCCACCGCCAGATGCTTACCGGCGAAAAGCCGCAACACTTTGTCCGCCGCGCGCAACGTTGCCGACCGGCGACTCGCGCCGACCGGATCGAGCAGGTACAATACTTTTTCCGTCTTGACCGGGGCGCACGTGGGAACCTGCGCGGGATCGAACTGCGGGAAGGATTCGCGAATGGCCCGCGCCGGCGTGACGACGCCGGAGACGCCGAAGCCGATGTCGTCCGCCCGCTCGTAACAGATCACCTGTGGCATCGCGCCGTCGGGGAGCGGCAGGTGCCGCGTCAACGTTGTGAGGAACGCCCCGGCGGCGGGACCGAACCCGACGCAGACGATATCCACGTCCATGCTTTGGCGTTCGATGGCTGGCTGATGTTGGGAGTCGTTGGTGTTCATTGCAGGCGCCGGCAAGGTAGCGACAGACCGCCGGATTGCCAATCCGAAAAACAGCCTGTCGGTCGCCGAGGATCGCGCCTGTGCGCGTGGCTGATTGACTGCCGGCCGTGAACTGCATACGATGCGCCCATGAAAAGTTATCGCAAAGAACTCTGGTTCGATGTTCCCGCGCGGCGCGGGTTGCTAAACATCACGCCCCAAGTGGAAGAATGCCTGCGCGAAAGCGGCGTGAAAGAGGGCCTTGTACTCTGCAACGCCATGCACATCACGGCGAGCGTCTTTATTAACGACGACGAGTCCGGGTTGCACCAGGACTTCGAGCGTTGGCTGGAGAGACTGGCCCCGGAAAAACCGCACTCACAATACGCACACAACGGGGCCGAGGACAACGCCGATGCTCACCTCAAGCGGACCGTGATGGGACGTGAAGTCGTCGTTGCGGTGACCGGCGGCCGGTTGGACTTCGGTCCGTGGGAACAGATCTTTTACGGGGAGTTTGATGGCAAGCGCCGCAAGCGCGTGCTCGTAAAGATCATCGGGGAATAGCCAATCAGTCGTTCACTCGCCCGCCGTGATCGGGTTAGTAGCGGCCCGCGCCCATGCCGGTGTATCCGCCAAGGGCGCCCATGCCTTCCCAGCTTTCGGGGCGGTTCCACGGGATCGTGCTGACTTCGTTCTCGTTCGTGGCGGCGCAACCTGCCAAGAAGGTCGCGCCAATCAGAAGCAGCAAGGATAAAATGTTACGGGCTTTCATGGCAGAAAGTTGGTCGCTCAGTGGATAACCAGGTCGCCAACGCGCGGATCGCCACGACGAAACTCGGAGAGGACTTCGGCGACGGAAGTGTTTTGGCTGACGGAAATAACTTGCGCCTTGCAGATGAACGTCCTGTCGCGGTAAACGAAAAACTGCGTATCCTTGCGGACCTTCTGGTCCTGGCCGATGTCGAGAACAATGAAGTTCCAGCGACCCTCGATGCCGTCAATGCGGCCACGAAGATTGATGGGAGTTTTCAGGAGGTCTTCGATTTGCAGTTCCAGGCGTTTGACCTCGGCAAGGGCTGTCTCGACCCTGCCGCCCAAGGCTTTGTTCTCGGCTGTCAACGCCTCGATTTGTTTCTTGAAACCGGCAATCGTCGCAATTTCAGCAGCTTGGCTGGCAATGGTGTTCTGTGCTTTCTTGAGAGCTTCCTTGGCGGCGGCCAGTTGGGCGTTGATGGGTGAAATTTTCTTTTCGGTGGCGGCGAGGCTGGTTTTGAGTTTTTCGCGTTCCTGGGTGGTGGTGTCGAGGGTTTTCTTGGTGCTCTCCATCTCGGCAGTCACTTTGGCCAGCGATTTCTGAATGGGCGGCAACTTGTCATTGGCCTCCTGTACCTTGGCCTCGGCGGCGACAACCTGAGCCTTGGCGGCCTTCACATCTTCGGTAAGCTGGGCTTTGTCCTCACGCAACCCATCGCGTCCCTGACGCAGCATGTGGACACAGTAAAGCGACCCGATGCTGATCAAAATAATGACAATCGAAGCGATTCTGCTGAATTTCATAATATTCTGTTGTCCTCCATCCTAGGAGTTTCTTGTGCTAGCACGGCCGCACTGTATTCAATTCTCCCTGCTTCTGTCAACTCATCCGTTGAGTTTCCTTTACTTTCTTCGGTGGCACATATCCGCATACCCGGCGCCCCCGGTCCGCGCCAACGACACCGCAGAATCCAAGTTGTGGGTGTCCGGCTGAAAAACTCCAAGCGCCTCACCTCATGCCGGCAGGACAATTCCGCAACGAACTCCCTTGCATTGTCCGGCCAGAGCCATCACATCAGGAGTGGATTGGTTTGCACACGGGTTTCAGCGTGGTGAGGTCGGCGATGCGGATGGGTTTGCCGGTGTCGATGCTGGTGCGGGCGGCTATGCCGGGAAGGATGGACATCGCGCCGTCGCGCGTGCCGGCCATGTAGCCGAGCGGGTCGGTCCGTTTTTCGCCGCTGAAGATGTCGGCCAGCAGAATCGGGTCGCCGCCGCCGTGGCCGCCGCCGGTTCGGGGGACTTTGATCAGCTCGTGTTTCTCGAAATTCTTCATCACGATGATCGGGTCGAAGTCGGCTTTCTTTGTCTTGCGGTTCTGGTCGAATTGCTTGGCGTGATGCGCGTCCTGCGTGATGGAGGTGTCGAACCCGAGGTCCCACGGCACGTCCTGCCATGCTTCGAGGCGTCCGTTGGTGCCATTGAAGGCGATGCGCCAGCCTTCGTAGGGCGAGTAGGTGGTCAGCGAGTAGCTCATCTGCACGCCACCGGCGAATTTCACCTGGACGGCCATCTTGTCGAAGATGTCAATGTCTTCCTTCCAGACGCAACCATCGCGCTGGTAGCCGTCGTGCTGTTCGTTGGCGACGTAGAGGTCCATCATGTGTTTGGACTTGGTGATGTCCCAGAAGAACCGGCATTTGTCCTTGTGCGGGCAGCCGCGGCAGGTGGTGTGACGGAACGAATGGTTGCGGCCATAGAAATCGAGGCCGCCGTAGGCGAACACTTCCTCGGGTTCGGCATCGAGCCACCAGTTGACGAGGTCGAAGTGGTGCGTGGCCTTGTGGACGAGGAGCGTGCCGCCCTTGCCGCGCAGGCGGTGCCACCGGCGGAAATAATCGGTGCCGTGATGGCAATTCAGATACCAGTGGAAATCCACGCTGGTGATCTTGCCGACGGCCTTTTCGCGAAGCAGTTCCTTGAGGCGGGTGGGATGGGCGCCGTAGCGGTAGTTGAAGGTGACGGTAACCTTGCGGCCCGTGCGTTTCTCGGCGTCGAGAATGGCCTGGCACTTTGTCTCGTCGGTGGTCATCGGTTTCTCGGTCACGATGTCGCAGCCGTGTTCGAGGCCGCGGATGATGAACTCGTGGTGCGTGGAGTCCACCGTGGTCACGATGACAACATCGGGACGCGTCTGTTTGAGCATCTTGTCGAAATCGGTGAACACGGGGCACGAGAGGCCGAGATACTTGCGGGCGTATTCGAGGCGGCCGGGATTGGCGTCGCAAAGCCCGACGTACTCGATCCGGTCGGCGTAGGTCTTGAGCACCGATTTGCCCCACATGCTGAGGCCGCGGACGCCCGTGCCGACGAGGGCGAAACGGCGTTTCCGGCCCGCAGCGGCGGCGAAGGACGACGCAAACGGCGCGGCAGCAAGGATACCAGCGGATGTTTTGAGAAATGTTCGACGGTTCATGGCCGCATCGTAGCCGGCAGCGTTGCGGCCTGCAAGTTTTTCTCATTGAAAGCTCGCGGCCAGTCAGCGATCAGCCGGGGAACAACCTCGTCCTTCTGAGAGAATGCCTTTTCATTCGTGATGCTTGTCTGAAAGGTCCGTTCTTTGATACAGTGCCGCACCCGTTCTCATCCTGTTATGCGTCACCAGGCCATTCTCCTTATCGGCCCGACCGGGTCGGGCAAGTCGCCGCTGGGCCGGTGGCTCGAAACCCACGGACTGTGGGGCCGGCGATGCCATCATTTTGATTTCGGGATGAATTTGCGCGCCGCCAGCGGGTTGACACCGGAGGAAACGCGCTTTCTCCAGGACGTGCTGAAGCGCGGTGCGCTGCTGGAGAACGACACGTTTCACATTGCGCTCAAGATTCTCAATGCCTTTCTCGCGGGGCATCACGTGCAACCGATTGATCTTCTCGTGATGAATGGGCTGCCGCGTCACGTGGGGCAGGCGGAATCGCTCAGCGGCCGCCTCGAATTCATCGCCGTTGTGCATCTGGTCTGCGACGCCATGACCGCCTGGGAGCGCCTGCGGAAGAACACCGGCGGAGATCGCGCGGCGCGCGAGGATGACACGCGCGAGCTTGTGGAGAAGAAACTGCGAATCTTCAACGAGCGCACCGCGCCGTTGCTTGCCCACTATCGCGCTTGCGGAGCGCCCGTGATGGAAGTCGAAGTCGGCGCCGAAACGCAACCGGCGGAGATGGCAAAGAGTCTTTTCATCGTTGCCACATAGATAACGCCGTTGGCGGCGGTGGCGGTGGCGTGGATGGGACCGCCGGGTTTCACGGAGCAGAGAAGTTTCTTTTCTTTGGATGCCGCAAGAATCTGGAAGTCGCCGCGTCGGGTGCCGATATAGACTTTGCCGTCGGCAACCAGCGGCGAGGACCACATGTCGCCGCCCGTCTCGTGCGTCCAATGCGGCGCGCCGGTGGCGGCGTCCACGCAGTGAAGTTTCTGGCCGCAATCGGCGACAAACAGGAGACCGCCCGCAATCGCCGGGGTGCTCATGCAATGGCGTTCGAGCGGATAACTCCACTGTTCAACGCCAGTGGCGGCGTCCACGCATTTCAGCCACGCTTCGTTTTTGCCCCACCAGACGTCGCCGCCGCCGGTGACGTAGAGCCGGCCATTGTGAAAGACGGGCATGCTCTTGATGTTGCTGGGGCTGACTTTGCGGTTGCGGATGTAGCTGTGGACATTCTCTTTGGGCGCAGCGGGGTCGGGGTCGTACTGCCAGACTTTCTTGAGAGTGACGGTCTCGAAGGCATAGACGATGCCGTTGCCGCCGCAGAAGAACACGAGCGGGCGACCGCCGGCTTCGCCGAGCGCCGGCGACGACCACGTGCTGTGGAAGATGTTCGGCCCGATGTTCTCGTTGTCGCGCGCGAGGAGTTTGCCGGTGGTTTTGTCAAGAACGATAAGGCTCGGCGCATCGGGCGACGGGATGGTCTTGTGGGCGTCGTCGAGGCCGTTGGAGGTGTTGATGTAGAGGAACCGTCCGTGGATCAGGATGGAACAGTGCGCGGAGTCGTGCTGGCGGACGCCGCATTCCTTGATGATGTCGAACCGCCAGAAGGCGTCCTCCTCGGTGAGCGTCGTCTTCTTCGCGTAGAGGTCGAGGCAAAGGACTTCGCCGCGGTTGGTGACCATATAGACGCGGTTGCTCTCAACGGTGGCGGGTGAACACATCCCGTCGCGCGGCCAGTCCCAGAACGGGCTAGTCGTGATCTTGTGGCAGACCAACTGCCAGCAGAACCGCCCGTCGCGTTCGTCGAAACACATCAACACGCCGCGGTCGCCGGTGTGTTGCGGATCGCGCGGCGTTTCGTTGTTGGTGCCGATGAGGACGCGGCCGCCGGCGACGATGGGTGTGCTGTAAGTTTCGGTGCCGAGCGCGGCCGACCATTTCACGTTCGTGCCGGTGGCGGGATCGAAGCAATCGGGCAGGCCGGTTTCCGATGAGACCATGTTGCGGGTGTAACGTTCGCCCCATTGCGGCTGGTCGGCGGCCACCGAGAGCAGACACGCCAGCAAGGCGACCTTGCGCAGGGGAGAGAATTCTGATTGGTCATCGTTCATGCGTGCTGCTACACTTCTGCTTGTGAAATTTCCAGCAATCTACCAGCAACCCCATCCGCTGCCAAGTGACGATTCGGCGGAATCGTTGGCGGTCGAATCATGCGAACGTATCTGAAACTGATTCTGGTGCTCGGCGCGCTCGGGCCGACGGTGTTGTCGTCGCTCAATGTCTGGGGCGTCAACCAATGGGTGTTGCTGTCGGCGCTTGCGATTTATGCGGCGGCGCTCGGCGTGACGGCATGGCGGATGGAGAAACGGATGCGCTGGAGCGGCGTGGTGTTGTGTGTTGCGGTGTTGGTGCTGGGGATGTTGATCGTGTATCTTACGCACCGCCGGCTGTTGCGATGAGCCGTTGCAGTTCCTTTTCGAACACGGCGCCGTCCATCGGGAACCCGACGGTCCGTCCCTGAAGCGAGGACAACAGCATCGCATTGCCCAGTTCGACGGATCGGATTCCCTCCGCGGCCGGAGCGATCAACGGCGCGCCATCGAGGATGGCATCCACGAAATTCCGCACAATCGCCATGTGCTGTCCGGTGAAACTCGGGATCGCGACGGTGGTGGTTGTCGCCGCCACGGCGGGGAAGAGTTCCTTCGTGGCGCGGCTGAACTGGGACGTGGGGGTTTCGTTGCGGGTGAAGGTGATCGTGTTGTTTTCCACAACGAGACGGCCGTTGTCGCCGGCGATTTCGAGGCGGTTGGCGCCGGGCGCTTCGCCGGTGGAAGCGATGAACACGCCGGTCAGGCCGTTGTCGTATTCGAGATAGGCGGTGACTTCGTCCTCCACCTGAATGCGGTGATACTTGCCAAGGTGACAGAAGGCGCGCAGCCGGCTCGGCATGCCGAAGAACCATTGAAACAGGTCGAGTTGATGCGGGCACTGGTTGAGGAGGACGCCGCCGCCTTCGCCCGCCCAAGTGCCGCGCCACGGGGCACTGGCGTAATAGGCGTCGGGACGGAACCAGTGGGTGATGATCCAGCTCACGCGCTGGAGCTTGCCAAGTTCACCGGCGGAAAGCATCTCGCGGATTTTCAGGAACAGCGGCTCGGTCCGCATGTTGAACATGACGGCGAAAACCTGGCGCGGATCGGTGTGCGCGGCGAGCAGGCGCTCGGCGTCGGCTTTGTGGACGGAAATGGGTTTCTCGACGAGGACGTGAAGGCCGTTGTGAAGCGCATCAGCGCCGATGGTGGTGTGCGAGTAGTGCGGCGTGGCAATCAGCACGGCATCCACCTCGCCGCAACGGATGAGATCCTCGCTGCGGGCGAATTGCCGTTGCTTGGGGAAACGGGCGAGTTGTTCCGGTATCTGGCTGCAGACAGCGGTCACTTCGCAACGCGGCACGGCGCCGGCGATGATCTGTTCCGCGTGGCGGGCGCCCATGGCGCCGACACCAATGACTCCGAGACGTAAGGTGTTGCTCATGGGCAGAGTGATAGCGCACCTCTCCGCCGCTGCCAACTGCAAATTACTTCCGGGGCAAACACAATGAATTGTGTTGTTGGGGGGGCTTTTGTGGTAGGCTGATTGTCCAGAAAGGAAAAACGCACTTATGAAACGTTTCGCATGGATCGCAGTCGTCATCGCAGTGGGAGCATTGACCCTCATCGGGTGCAGCAAGAGCGGCGTGGACACCGGTAAACTGGAGAGCAGCTTCAGTTCCGCCGAGCCGGCCGTCAAGGGCAATGTGGACGCCGCCGTGTCTGCCATCAAGGCCGGCGACTACGCCGGGGCATTGGCCAAGCTTCAAGCGGCCGCTGCCCAAGCCAAGCTCACCGACGCGCAAAAACAGGCGTTGCAGGACGTGATTGCCCAAGTCCAGAAGCAGGTTGCCGCAAAAGCGGAACAACTGCAGAAGGAAGCCGGGAAAGCCGTCGAGGGAATCCTCAAGAAGTAACGCCGTCCACAGGATGTTTATCGGGGCGTTCCGCCATGCGGGACGCCCCGATCTTTTTATGGCAGTTCGTAGTGAGCCACGCAGCGAAGCGAAGTGGCGTTGGGAGAGTTCGTTGCAAGCTGAACGGTCCGCACTTCGTCCCGAAACAGCGCGGGACTGCGTGCGTTACTACAAACAGACCCTCACATTCAAATTTGACGAAGCACTACCGCTCCATGATGCGGGTAATCGCGTTCCACCACAGGTCCCGGAGCTTGGCGACCTCATAAGAAAGCTCGCCTTTCGCGGTATTGATCTTCAGCGTCCTGCCACCGGTCGCGCCGAGCTTCGTCACGGGCAAGCCTGTTTTCGCCGCTGCTTTCATGATCTTGTCGGCGTTGGTCTTTGTGGCGCTGATGACGATCCGGTTCTGGCTTTCGCCGAACAACGTCGCGTCCACGCGCTGCTTGAATTGGCTCACGTTCACCCTCGCGCCGACCATGCAATCGCCGTTGGAGACACAACTCTCTGCCAGCGCGACGGCGAGGCCGCCTTCGCTGCAATCGTGGGCGCTGGCGACCCAGCGCTTCTTGATGATCTCCAACACAAAATCATGCGTCCGTTTCGCCACGGCCAAATCCATTCGCGGCGGTTTGCCGGTCTTCAGGCCGTGGATGCGCTTCAGGTACTCGCTGCCGCCGAGTTCGTCGCCGATGTCGCCGAGCAAGAGGATGACGTGGCCCGATTCCTTGAACCACTGTGTCGTGATGTGTTTCGGGTCGTCAATCAGGCCGAGCATCCCGACCGTCGGCGTCGGGTCAATCGCGGCCACCGGCGATTCGTTGTAGAAACTCACGTTGCCGCCCGTCACCGGCGTGCCAAATGCCCGGCAACCTTCCGACAGTCCATCCACACAGCGCCGGAATTGCCAGAAAATGTGCGGATCCATCGGGTTGCCGAAGTTCAGGCAATCCGTCACCGCCAACGGACGCGCTCCGCTGCACACGAGATTGCGCGCCGCCTCGGCCACCGCTGTCTTGCCGCCTTCGTACGGGTCGAGGTAGCAGTAGGCGCCGTTGCAATCGGTCGTGAACGCGATGTATTTCTCCGTCGGCTCGCCCTTCTTCGGCGTGTAACCGAAATCGGGGCGTTTCAAATTGATCCGAATCACCGCCGCATCGCTTCCCGGTACAACCGCTGTGCCGTCCTGCACCATGTGGTCGTATTGCCGGTACACCCAGTTCTTCGACGCAATCGTCGGCGATGCCAACAGCTTCGGCAGAATCGTCTGACAGTTGCGCGGCTCACGAACACTTCGGGTTTCGAATTTCGAGTTTCGAATTTCCCATTCGGGCTGTTCGACAGACCGATGGTAGACCGGTGCGTCGTCCGCCAGCTTCGCCGCGGGAATCTCGGCGGCGATTTCCTTGCCGACCTTGATCCGCATCATGCCGTCGTTGGTGACCTTGCCAATCGTGACGCCGTGGAGGTCCCACTTGCGGAAAATCTCCTCGACCTCTTTCTCGCGTCCCTTGTTGGCGATGAGCAACATCCGCTCCTGCGATTCACTGAGCATGATTTCGTACGGCGTCATGCCCGTCTCGCGTTTCGGGACGAGGTTCAGATCAATCTCGTTGCCGGAACCGCCCCGGCTCGCCGTCTCGCACGTCGAACAGGTCAGCCCCGCCGCGCCCATGTCTTGAATGCCAACGACCAGCCCGTTCTTGCGCATCACCTCCAGGCACGCTTCGAGCAACAGTTTCTCCATGAACGGGTCGCCGACCTGCACCGCCGGGCGGTCCTCGTGCGATTCCTCGGTCAGTTCGCGCGACGCGAACGCCGCGCCCGCGAGGCCGTCCTTGCCCGTGGCGCTGCCGACGTAAATCACCGGGTTGCCGACGCCCTTCGCGCAACCGCGCTTGATCTGGTCGTGACGAATGATGCCGAGGCAAAGCGCGTTCACCAACGGATTGCCGTTGTACGACTCGTCGAAATAAACCTCGCCGCCGACCGTCGGAATGCCGATGCAATTGCCGTAGTGCGCGATGCCCGCCACCACGCCCGCGAACAACCGCCGGTTCGTCGCCGCCTGCGCCGAGTCGCCCTCGATCGGCCCGAACCGCAGCGAATCGAATCCCATCAACGGACGCGACCCCATCGTGAAGATGTCGCGGATGATGCCGCCCATGCCCGTCGCCGCGCCCTGGAACGGCTCGACCGCGCTCGGATGGTTGTGCGACTCGATCTTGAACGCGATGGCCCAGCCGTCGCCGACGTCCACGATCCCGGCGTTCTCCTCGCCCGCCTTCACGAGGATGAAATCGGCCTCGCGCGGGAACTTCTTCAGTTCCGGCTTGGAGTTCTTGTAGCTGCAATGCTCCGACCACATCACGGAGAAGATGCCCAGCTCCGTGATATTCGGCTCGCGGCCGAGGATTTGTTTGATCCGCTCGTATTCGTCCGGCGTGATTCCGTGTTTGGCGATGACTTCAGGTGTAATGTTCATGGGAAATTCGCCGCGCAGTGTAGCCAATCCCCGCCAGATTGCAATGCCGCCTTGTTGGGAAAAGGAGTCAGAATTCAGAAGTCAGGAGACAGAATCGGATGAGCGTCATGTTCTGGGAGTCATTCGTTGTAGTCGCAGCACTCCGTCGCCGCGTTTCCGGTACGACGGCTGAACAGTGTGGCCTGTCTCCCCAACACACAAGCCTCTCAATTCGTCGAACGAGATTTTCGGAAGAGTATTATTTGGTCGTTTGGTTTCGTGATTCAATTTTTCTCGCCAATAGAACGACTCCAAAAACCACAAGAGCAGTTGTAGCCATGTGCAAATCTTGTTGTGCATACCACATTTCGGTGTCTTGCGTGAAAAGATGACTGCGCTGAAATTCTGGTGACGCGACAGCATGTAGTCGGATACCAGCAACCACAATGTAAAGTCCCGCGAGAACAAACTCGCCCCAAAGCAGTCCCAATGGCATCGAACCTTTGCGGTTAGGAAAGCTAAGCCACGACAGATTGCCGAGTACGGTCAAAATGGCTACTCGGTAGGGGATTTCCCGTGGTTTTCCTTCCGCGATCCAGTCAACAAGCATTATCAAAGTCAGAATGGCAAAAATGCCGCACAAAATGTAACGAATAGCCTTCACGACCCTCTCCTACCTGAATCTGGTGTGACATGAGTTGGAGACTGAACAGGTTGATGTGCTACGGGTCGTTCTTGTTCCTTCCGCTTGAGGAATAGCGCAATAATCGGCGCAGCCAAGAGAACAACTGCGATGGCAACCAGTCGTCCAATAGCGCCTCCGTAAACGAAAGCAAGGAGCGCGAGTAAGCCTGATCCTATCGTTATTCCGATTCCCAGAAGGAACCATCTCCAGAAGTTATGCCCTTTCCTTCGTGCGATAAGAGCGGCGACAAAGGACTGCGGCAGCACCGCTAACAAGATGGGCAACAAGTGATGTGAATCTGGTGCAAACGCAAACATTTCAATCTCCTTCTCGCGGGTCTTCCGTCTGTAGCCCAAACAAAACGGGGCGCACTTACTTACACCCCACATCAGGCACGTGGATGCCCATGGCAAGGCGCTTTCAGCACGCCCCTTGCGGGGCGCGCTTCATTGCGCTGCTTGCCATGCGAAATTTCCACGTTTCGATGTGGACAGCAGCCGAAGCTACGCGAATTGGTTTTGGGTTATTGGTTCGTTACGTTGTAAGTGTTCCTTTCGGTGTGGAGAATAACGCCATCGAAGATGACCGGGCAAGAACGAAATTGTCGAAGTTGTCGCGATGAACCGGCTTTGTTCCGGCAGGCTGTCAGGCGGCGACGACTTCCACGCGAGAGGAGAATCTGAGTTTGTGGAGCAGTTCTTTGCAGTCTTCCCATGCCAGCCCGAAGGCGCGCACGTCAGCCACACCGAGACGTGCGATGACGGATGAAAGCGTTTGCGCGTCGCGCTCGGCAAGCTCGCCGTCCATCAGCGCGCTCTCCGACCAGTCCACCAGTTGCGCCAGCGTGATCTCGTGGTGGAGATACGCGGCGATCTTCTCAGCGACTGTTTTCTTGGTGATCGTCATGGCAATATCCTACGCTTTCTGGTGGCCTTTATCCACCGGAAAGGAGACCTTCGGTCAAGCCCGCGGCGCGGTCAGAGACCTGCGCCGAACTCCGCCGAACAAACACAGCCCTGTTGTGCGCGGGTCTCCAGACCGCGCACAGTCCCGGAGTTACTTCAACCGTTGCAGCGCGGCTTTCGATTCCTTCGGGTGCTGCCTCTTGACCAGCGCGGCGATGTTCTTCACCGCCGCCGCGGCCTCGGCGCGCAGGTTCGGCGTCGCCAGTTGCGCGACGGCAAGCTCCAACGCGGCCACGTGTCCGCAGCCGCCAAGCGCGCCAAGCACGCGGCGGCGGTCGTCGTCGCTGCGCGCGTCGGCCAGCAGTTGACGGTAGCGCGCGACGAGTTCGGGTGTCGGCTGTTTGTTGGCCGAGGATGCGAGGCGGACGATGCCCCGCAACGCCACAATGCTGAACGCCGGTTTCTCCGGCTTCTGGTAAATGGCGGCGAGTGTGTCCAATACCACCGGGTCCGGCCAATCGGCCAGCGTCCGCACAGCCGCTTCGCGGATGGAAACATCCTTGTCCTGCAACGCCGCCTGCAACGCCGCCAGCGCCTTCGGGCCGGTACAATACCGGAACATTTTCAACAACGCGGCACGCGCAGCCTTGTCCTTCGCGCGACTCAGCGCGGCTTGGACAAGCTCGGCACCGGTGTCGGGAGCGATCTTTCCGAGCGCCTTCGCGGCAACCTCGGGAAATTGATCGAGCAACACCGGCAGATCGCCGGCGTCGGCGAGTTCGCCGAGGGCGCGGCAGGCCGCTTTTACGACATTGGCGTCCGGATTGCCGGTGACGGCGAGCAGCGCCGGCACGGCGCTGTGTTTGCCGCGCTGGGCCATGACGCCGATGAGGCTGCATTTCACCTCGCCGGTCGCGTCGTTCATCGCGGCAATGACGGCGTCATCGGCTTCGGGGTCGTCGAGCCGCGCCAGCGCGGTCAGTCCAGCGGATTGAAGCAACGGATCAGGACTCTTGAGGCTGGCGCGCGCCAGCGGCAACACGGATTTGTCGTCGAGGTTGGCGAGCGACTCGATGACAATCGCCTTGGTCGCCGGCGGAAGGTTGCCGGCGCCGGCAACGAGTTGTTTGCGCCCGGCGGGGCCAAGTTCCTTGATCATGCCCAGCGCGACCATGCGCCCCACGGCATCGTCGCCGGTGAGCCAGCGGATCATTTCGGGGCCGGCATTGTCGCCGGCAGCAAGGAGTTTGGCGCGTAACGCAACGTCCCTGCGAACGGGGACATCGAGTTTGGCAATGCTCCGGTATTGTTCCGGACACGCCGGATTGGCGTCGAGCGCAATGCGGGCGTCGCTGGCGACGTGCGGGTCGGGGTCGTTGAGCAGCTTGATGAGCGCGGGGACGCTCTCGGCTTTGCCGATGACTTGGAGTTGGTGGAGCAAGTGTGATTTGACACGCGAGGGGGCATTGAGCGCCGCGATGATGGCGTTGCAGCAGGCGAGCCTCTCGGCTTCGGCACCGGGTCTTCCGGCGTGGTGGACAGTGGCTTCGAGAGTAAACAGAGCTTGTTCGTCCGCGCTGGCGAGGCCGGGCAAAAGGCTTTTGATGGCGTTGACGTAGGCGGCGACGAGTTGGCCGGGCGTCTCCTTGCCGGTGAGTTGGACGGCGGGAGTGACTTTGTCGGGCACTGGCGGCAGCGGGACCGCGAAGTAAGGACTCTGTTTCGCTGCGGCAAACAGCGGCGTGGCGGCAAGGAGGACAAATCCGAAGCACAAAATCCGAAATCCGAAACAAATTCGAATTGCGGCAATGTTCAAAACGGTTTTGGTCATTTGGGCTTCGTGCTTGTTTCGGATTTCGATATTCGAATTTGCTGCGCAGGTCTCGCGGACTCGGTTTCGGATTGTTCTCATGCGATTTGCCACCTCGCACGGCTGGGACGGGCAAGCCAGCGGTTGGCTTCGTCGTCGCCGATGAATTGTTCTTTCGCGGGATCCCATTTCAGCGGGCGGTCAAGCCAGTAGGCGAGGTTGCCGAGGTGACAGAAACTGACGGTGCGATGATACGGTCTCGACGTGGCGGAACGGTTGCTGCCGGGTCCTGATGCAGTGAAGGAAATCGCCAGGCAGCGTGCCGCCGCCTTTGTAATTCGGGATGAAAATGTTCGGCGCGGGGATGAGTTTGGCGTCGGCATCGGAGATTTCGCGTTTGGTGCCGCGAAATCTGAGGCGTTTGCTTCCGGGAGCGTGGTAGATGCGGATGCCGTTGGCGAAGATGTAGGTGAGTTGTGGAAAATCCTTTCCATCGGGCGGAACGATCCGAACAGGGCCGGTCATGTGGAGGTTGCAGGCGAAGAGCGCGCCGCCGAACGTGTGCGCGCCCCAGTCGGTCATGCCGCCGCCGGAGTAGTCGCGCCACGTGCGGAATTTGAGGAGTTTCTCGTTGAACGGCACCCACGGGGCGGGACCGAGCCAGAGTTCCCAGTCGAGGCCGGGCATCATCGGTTCTTCGGGTAGGTTGCTCGGACGCGATGGGCCGCCGACATTGACCCAGACTTCCTTCACCTCGCCGATGGCGCCGCCACGGACCATTTTGTGAAACCAGTTGTAATCGCCCCAGACGCGCTGGCTGCCGCCGGAGTAAACGCGGCCGGTTCGCTTGACGGCCTCGATGAGTTGACGGCCTTCGCCGATGGTGAGCGTCTCCGGCTTCTCGCAAAAGACGTCCTTGCCGTGGCGCATCGCGTCAATGGCAATCGGCACGTGCCAGTGATCGGGCGTGCCGATGAGAATGCCGTCAATGTCATCGCGGCGCGTGATCTCGCGGAAATCGTTGACCGCGGCGCAGGAGGTGTTGCCGTATTGTTTGTCAACGTAACCCTTGGCGGCGGTGCGTTTGTCTTCGCGCACATCGCAGATCGCGACCATCTGGACTTCGCTGAAGCCGACCATCGTCTTCGTGTTGCCCGAGCCGCGTCCGCCGACGCCGATGGAGCCAAACACCAGACGGTTGCTCGGCGCGGGACGGTCACCGCGACCGAGCGCGTTGGCGGGAATGAACAGCGGCGCAGTCGCCGAGGCAAGCACGGCGCTGAGAAATCTTCGGCGGGATAAGTTCTTGATCATGGTGTAAGCGTCAGACGCGCGCGCAGATGTTTCATTCAGCAATCAGGAACAGGCTTCATGGCTCCACGCGTTGAACGTCGTGAAACTGGTCGAGGTCCCGGTCATACGAGCAGACCGGCCAACTGGCCTGCGCGGCTTGTGCGGCGTGATAAGCGTCCATCAAATCCACATTGGATTCCGCGTAGCGGCGCATGGCGTCCAGCCACAATGTCTCGTTCTCCGCCTCGAATCCGTCCGTGTTCAACACGGCGGTGATCTTGGCGGCAATGTCCTGACGGTCGAGCCGATAGTATGATTCCAGCGTCCAGACCAGTTCGGCAAGGCACACATCGGAAAGACGAAGTGTCACCTCGCCCTTGGCCGCCCGGCGGAACAGCTTGTCGCAACGATCGGCCTTGCGCGGGTCATCGTTGGTGAGGAATCGCACCAGAACGTTTGTGTCCAACAACAAAGTCGTGGCCATTGCTCACTCCTTCGCGGCAGCCTGCGCCACCTTCCGTTGCACCGAGCGCCGCGCCTCTGTGAAATCCTCGGGGCGCTGGCGCGGACGCACCGAGCCGCGCAACCCCAGCACATCACCTTTCAATGGTCGCAACACCGCCTTGCCGTCGGCCAGCTCGTACAGGATGCGGTCGCGCGGATGCAGGCCCAACGCCTCGCGGATCCGTCGGGGCAGTGTCGTCTGCCCCTTGCTCGTCAGCGTGGAAGTAAGCATGTCAGTTTCCTTTCCTTTTAACGTTCGCCTTACATTACAATTATAGCAAGGCACCTGCAAGATTCCTTTTTTGCAGGAACGCCGCCGTCCCGGCGGTTTCAGGCCAGACTCCGACCGCCGGGACGGCGGCGTTCCTCTTGCTGCTGAAAACTTCGACCTGCACCTTTTTGTGCCGACTGAGAGCGCCAAACAAAACTTGGGTTCCTGTAGTCGCAACCTTTATGGTTGCGCGGGAAACGCAGGCGTAAAACCATGGTCGCCCTCGGCGCTGCCAGAGGCGGGTAAACCTGCGGCTACAGCGGTTGTCAGCGGCTTTTCGTTGTGCGTTCTAATGCCGTGATGAGCGGCTGGTGTACCGACTTCAGTCGGACCCGCCGCGTAAACGCGGGACACCAACGCAGTCACAAGTTTCGGATTGAGAATCCACATGCCGGAACAAAACCGGCTTACCCGCCTCGACACCAAGATTGGCGAACTAACCCCGAAAGGGTTTCAACAGGTCAAACGCCCACTGGCTCACTTGTTGGACTTGTAATACATATGCCTGTCAGTGACAGGTATCAGCGGAAATGCGCCTGCGCTATTGGGTGCGTCGGTGTGCCCACGCTTGTGCTATTTGCGGACTGACCCGGCGCTCTATATCGAGTAGAGAGATGACCTCTACACACACCAGATCGAAAACGCACTACAAGCCCGCGAAGTGGTCAGAGAGCTAGGCAAACAATCGTTAGTGTCGAAGTTCAGCGCCCCTGAAATTTACCGTCTTTCCACCAACCTTCTTCCACTCGACCATCGGGGTAGGTCATTTTTCCTCTTCCGTTCATATTACCGTTGAGCCAAATGCCTTTGTACTGTCTGCCATCTGTCCATGCGTAAACCCCTTGACCGTTAAACTTACCTTCTAAAAACTCACCTTTGTACTTGGCACCACTTGCATAAGTGAAAGTTCCATTTCCTCCGGGTTCACCATAACAATACTCGCCTTCGTAGCGATCACCGTCAACCCAGCTCATTACTCCACTGCCATGACGTTCACCACGTGACCATTCACCGGTGTACTTGCGTCCATCGAGCCAAGTACCCGTTCCTTGTCCATGGGGACGTCCGTAGTCGAATTCGCCGACATACTCTGACCCGTCCGCTCGCCGAATTCGACCAACACCGTGCGGGTAACGCACCCCATTGGCACTCTCCCTTACTTGCCCACTGTACACAGATTCATCACCCATTTTTAATTCAGTTACAGAAGTTATGGTACCCAACCGCCAAGGAGATGCCGAGTTCTGCTGGCTAGAATTTGAAAGCTGTGATAGTTGAACTTTGTTGACTGTAATCTCGCCTTGGCCTGCCTGAGCATTGGCGTAGCCACTGGCAGCCGCACCCATAGCGCTCATGCTCGCTGCAGCTTGCGCGGTCTTGGCAAACGGTGCAAGGCCACCTAATACTCCACCGAAGAAGGCAGTGTCTCCCGGCGTTTGGCAACCGATGAGCATCAGAGTGGTCGCTGCGCAACAGGTTTTCGTCAGTGTCCAAAACAAAGGCGAGAGTAGATTTCTCATAGTCTCCATCCTCGCACGATTCAGCTGCAACCAAACAAAAGGGGGCGCACTTACTTGCGCCCCACAACAGGCACGTGGATGCCCACGACAGAGCGATTTCAGCGCGCCCCTTGCGGGGCGCGCCTCGAACGCTGACTGTCGAGTCGAAGTTTCCACGTTTCGTTGTGGACAGCAGCCGAAGCTACGCGAATTGGTTTTGGTTTATTGGTTTATGTGACTTTTGTTTCTCCTTTGACGGCAAGGATAACGCTGGCAAAGTTGTCAGGCAAGCGCCGATTTCGGTGTGGGCATCACCGCAGTTTCAGATTTAGAATTTGTCTTCTTGTTCGGCAGCGGTCTCCTGACTGCGCCGCTTCGTCTGACCGTGAGGTCTTCGCGTCCGGCAAGCAGCAGGAGACCATCGCACAACCGTCAACGATTCACATTTCAATCGGAATTTTTACCGGGGACGCAGGACGAGGAGGCGGTTGTTGTAGCTGTCGCTGACCAGCAGTGATCCGTCGGCTTCGGCAAAGAGGGCGTGGGGACGCGCCAGTTGATCGGGTGCGTTGCCTTTCTTGCCGGTGCCCCAGACCAACTCGATCTTGCCGGTCTTGATGTCAATCACACGGACGGTGTTATTCTCGGTGTCAGCGACGAACACGCGCTGGCCGTCGGGCGAGACGGAAATTCCTTTCGGCCCGCTGAGCGTGGCGTCTTTGGCGGGGCCGCCGTCGCCGGTGTTGCCCTTCTTTCCGGTGCCGGCAACCGGGAGGAGTTTCTTCGTGGCGGGTTCGTACTTCAAGACGGCGTGGCCTTCGCGCAATATGATCCAGAGATTACCGTGCCGGTCGAAATCAATGCTGCGCGGTCCTTTCAGTCCTTCGGTGAGAAACGGCGCGACCGCGCCGGTTTTGGGATCCACCTTGACGATGGAGTGCTTGCCGATTTCGCAGACGTAAACATCGCCGCGCGCGTCAAGCTGGAGACTGATCGGCGAGCGGAGCGGCGTGGTGTTGAGCGTCGTGACTGTCTTGGTTTTCACGTCCACCTTGGCGATGCGGGCATTGCCGGTGTCTGCGATGTAGAGATTGCCTAGTTTGTCGAAGCGGAGTTCGTGCGGTTGTTTCAGGCCGCTGGCGATGACGGTCATGTTGCCTGCGGCGTCTATCCTGTAGGCGTCGGGGCCATCAATTTCGCAGAGGTAAAGGCATTTGTCGGGGCCGCGAACGATGCCGAACGGATGATTGAGGGGCGGTCCCTTGAGCGTGAGGATTTCAGCGCGCCAGTTGGCGGCATGGGCTTGCAGGGCGAACAGCGCGAGCATGGCGAGTAGGATGCGTTTCATGTGGCAACCATACACCGGTTGTCGCGCGTGACAAAAGCAAAAACCTTGACGGGAACGGCGTGGCTGCGTATCTTGCCGCCGTTCTCACAACCTGTTCCCCATTCAGCATTATCCCATTTCACGCCATTTGTATGCGTTCATCCCCTCGCCTCATCCGCGTCGGCCTCACCGGCGGCATTGCCGCCGGCAAGTCGGCGGTGGCGGAGCTATGGCGGGACAAGGGAGCGGCGGTGATTGATGCCGATGTGCTGGCCCGCGAGGCGCTGGCGACAGGAACACCCACGCACGCAGCAGTGGTGCGCGAGTTTGGAAACAGCATCGTAAACGCCGACGGCTCAATCAACCGGGCCGCGCTCGGCGAGATCGTTTTCCAGAACGAGGAACGGCGCCGCACATTGAATGGATTGGTGCATCCCGTCGTCCGTCAGAAGCAGCAGGAGATGTTGGCGGCGCTGGAGCGCGCCGAGGGCGTGGCGGTGGTGGTCATCCCATTGCTGTACGAGGTCGGCGCGGAACAGGAATTTGATTGCGTTGTGACAGTGGCGTGCAGCGAGTGGACGCAACGGGCGCGGCTCGCGGCCAAGGGATTTGACGAAAACCAAACGAGCGCCCGGATCGCGGCGCAATGGCCGATGGCAACAAAGATGGATCGCGCCGATTACGTGATTTGGAATGACGGCTCGCGCCGCATATTGGCGGAGCAAGCCGGGATAATTTGGAACAACATCAAGGAGACATACCATGCGGCGAGGCAGACCCCATAGAAGAGACAGAGACAGGCGTCCGAAGGTGCAGAAGATACCGAAGGAACACCTGCCGACTGACATACCGGATCCGGACGAGGTGATGAACGTCGCCACCGTTGTGGTCCCTGCGCCGGCCAGTCCGCCGCAAGGCACACCGCCGGCCGACAACGCAACGACATCCGAGGCCGCGGCGGAAGGAGCGGAGACGCCCACCGTGGAGTTGCCGCCGGGGGAGACGATGCACCTTGGCGAGTTGCAGGCGATGAGCATGGCGGACCTCCAGCAAAAGGCGCGCGCATGGTACGTCGAGGGACTCGCCGTCCTCAAGAAACACGAGATCATCTTCGACATCCTCAAGAAAAACGCGCTCCGCAACGGCACGATGTTCGGCGACGGCGTGCTGGAGGTGTTGCCCGACGGATTTGGTTTCCTGCGCTCGCCGGCTTACAACTACCTGCCGTGCCCCGAGGATATTTACGTTTCGCCGTCGCAGATTCGCCGGTTCGAGCTGCAAACCGGCGACGCGATCTCCGGCCAGGTCCGGCCGCCGAAGGACAAGGAACGGTTCTTCGCGATGCTGAAGGTGGAGGCCGTCAACCACGAAAGCCCGGAGAAGGCAAAAGAGAAGGTGATGTTCGACAATCTCACGCCGTATTTCCCGACTTCGCGGTTCATTCTCGAAACGAAGGCCGAGGAGATCAACACGCGCGTGATGGATTTGTTCTGTCCCATTGGTAAAGGCCAGCGCGGCCTCATCGTCGCGCCGCCGCGCACGGGCAAGACGATCCTGCTCCAGAAAATCGCCAACGGCATTCTCGCCAACAGCCCCGAATGCATCCTCATCGTGCTGCTCATTGACGAGCGCCCCGAGGAAGTCACCGACTTCAAGCGCACCGTCAACGCCGAGGTGGTCAGTTCCACGTTTGACGAACCGCCCGAACGCCACGCGCAAGTCGCCGAGATGGTGTTGGAGAAAGCCAAACGCCTCGTCGAGCACAAGAAACACGTCGTCATCCTGCTCGATTCGATCACGCGCCTGGCGCGCGCCTACAACACGCTCGCCCCGCACAGCGGCAAGATCCTCTCCGGCGGCGTGGACGCCAACGCGCTGCACAAGCCGAAGCGATTTTTCGGCGCCGCCCGCAACATCGAGGAAGGCGGCTCGCTGACCATCATGGCCACCGCGCTGGTGGACACCGGCAGCCGGATGGACGAAGTCATCTTCGAGGAGTTCAAGGGCACCGGCAACATGGAATTGTCGCTAGACCGTCATCTCGTGGACAAACGCATCTTCCCCGCGATCAACATCGAGAAGAGCGGCACCCGCAAGGAAGAATTGCTCTATCATCCCGACGAGTTGAACCGCATCTACATCCTCCGCAAGGCGCTGGCCGGCGTGCCGCCGGTGGAGGCGATGGAATTGATCGTGGAGAAACTCAAGAAGACGAAGTCCAACGCCGAGTTCCTGCTCTCGATGAAGTTCTGAAAAAAAACGGGGGCGACGCCCAGTCGTCGCCCCTCCCGCCCGCGGCCCCCCTTGTCCTGCGTTCCCTGTCCGTGGGCCGAGTGAACAGCACCAAAAGTGACGGGATTACCCGTCGAGCGTGCGTACGGTGAGGTTATGCGCACGAGGTAGGAGCGCTGAACCAGGAGAGAAAAACACACACTCAATCATAGCACTCCCGTCATTGGTGCCGTTCACTCGACCCACATCTGTCCGCTTGGCGTTCATTGGCATCATCGCAACATCCACAACAACGCTGCTGTCGTTACCGCTACCACGCCCAGCAACGACCAAATCATCAATGAGACTCTCTCTTCTCCCAAGTATTCTTCTTTCATGTTTCTCTTCCGCTGGTACCTCTACCCGGAACCAACAATCGCGACAATCGGACTGCGCCTGAATTTCGCCTCAGGGATTTCCTGATGTCACCCCTACCTTGCATTCGGGCGCCTCTCAGCGCATCATGTCAGGGATGACCCGTTGCCTTTGCATTGTTGCCCTGTGGCTGGGCGCGACCGCGTCGGATGCTGCCAGCCGCGTGATCGCCGTGCGCGATCCGCAGGCCGCCAACGTCCGCGCCATGGTCGCCGCCGGCCTCAAAGCGCTCGTCGGCCCGGCGGACGAGGCTGCCGCGTGGCGGGCGCTCGTTGCGACGAACGACATCATTGGCATCAAGATCAACACCCAAGCCGCGCCGTTGCTCGCCACGCATCGTTCCGTGGTGGACGCCATCATCGCCGGACTCCGTTCCGCCGGTGTGCCGTCGGAGAACATCTGGGTCTTTGATCGCGACCTTCAGAAAATGCGCAACGCCGGGTTTGCGCAACCGGGCGCGGCGCGCGAAGTGGCAGTGATCGGCGACGCGGGCTGGGACGCGGAACCATTTTACGAAAGCAAACTGGTGGGACGATTGATCTGGGGCGACCTGTTGTTCCGCACGGACGACGAACAGCTCAGCACGCGGTCGCACCTGCCGAAGCTGCTGACGCGCACGATCACCAAGCTCATCAATGTTCCCGTGCTCCAGAGCCACGACGCCTGCGGGTTGTGCGGCTGCCTCCACAACCTGTCGCTCGGCATGGTGGACAACACGCGCCGCTTCGAGCAGTACGGCCAGAACGGCGATCCCGCCATCGCCGAGATTTGCGCGTTGCCCGCCGTCCGCCGCAAACTCGTGCTCAACGTGATGGATGCGCTCACCGCCGGGTACGCGGGCGGCCCGGCGTTTCGTCCGCAGTACTCGTGGCGGCCCAACACGCTTTATTTCAGCCTCGACCCGGTGGCGTTGGACGCGGTCTGCCTGCAACTGTTGGAGACAAAACGCAAGGAGGCAAATGTCTCACCGCTGGGTGACCGCGCCGGTCACGTTGCCTCCGCGGCCCGGCTCGGCTTGGGACGGAATGATCTGAAACAGATCGAAGTGGTCGAAGTCGCGCCCTGATCAGTTGACCGGCGTTGCCGCCGCCGGTTCCTGTTTCTCTTGGTTCTCTTCTTTCGGCGCGGGCTTGGATTTGGGTGCTTCCGCGGGGGCTTGTTTTGCGGTTTCCGCAATGTCGGCGGCGGGAATGATCACCATCCACGTTTCTCCCTTGAGGGTGCGCTGCAGCAAAATCTGGCCGATGAACTTTCCCTCCAGCGTGAACACCGCCGCGCCGGCGCCGCTTCCCTGGAGCGTGGAGTTGGGAATGTAAAACAATCGCGGACGGTCCACGATGCCGGCGATGCGCCCGTCGTGCACGGTCGGATCCAAGCGCGGCGTCCGGCTGGAGCGGGACAATGCAATGGCGTTGTCCAACATCTCCGGTTTCGCCGGGTCGCTCAACGGCACCACAACGCCCGGTTTCGGCAATTTTTCCGTCGGACGCAAAAACGCAAGATCGAGGTCCTTGTCGCGCAACACCAGCGCCGCCGGCACCTCGGTGCGGTCAGCCAGCACCAGTTTCAAATCGGTCACTTCCGCGCGAATCTCGCGGCCGGTCGCCCGGCTCAACACTTCGCTCGGCTCCACCACCCGCAACGACGCCACGGTCAGTCCCTTGGCGTCCACCATGATGCCGACGGCGTCCACCTTGATTTCCTGCGTGGATTCGCGGCCCGGCACGGCGACCTTGGCGACGATTTTCACGCCGACAATGGCTTCTGTGTATTTCTTCAACACCGCTCGTCCGGCGGTGGCGACTTCATCGGCGCCCGCCGTCATGGCAAACGCCATCAACAGACAGAACAGCCATTTCATGGTTTTCCTTTCACGGCGGCGGAATCATTTTGGTTCCACGCCGGTTCGAGTTCGAGAAAGCGGGAATGAATCCCGTGTTGGATGCGGAAGACCACCTGCTTGGGACGGTCGTGCGCGAGTCGTTTGAGCGCCTGTTCCAACGCCGACACATCGGCGACCGATTCGCCGCCAACCGCGACGATGACGTCGCCGCCGCGCAATCCGCCCACCGCCGCCCAGCCGCCGCTGGCCACTTCCGTCACGACCACGCCGGGCTGGCCTTCCGTTTTGCGCAATGACAACCGGTCGTGATACGTCAGGTCGCGCGCGGTAAACTCAAAGTTCGGGTCGTAATAGCGGCGCATCTCGCGTTCGGGTTTCGGCGCGGCCATCAACTCGATGTCGAGCGAAAGTTTCTGTTTGCCCCGCAGGATGCCGAACGCGGCCTTCGTGCCGATGCGATATTGGCGGATCATCTGGACGAAAATCTCCTCGTCGCCGGGCTGGCTGACGGGAATCTTCTCGCCGTCCAGCGACACGATCAGGTCGCCCACGCGCAACCCGGCCTTGGCGGCGGCGCTGTCGGGATACACCTGCGTCACGCGCACGCCGGTGACGCCCTTGTGGCCGAGTTGCTGCGCCACTTCGCGGCTGATGGCCTGGAACGAAGCTGTCAGCGACGCCTTGCGCGCCTCGACGCCGGGTTGTTCGAGTTCCTTGAAGCCGATGTTGACGACGGTGAGCGCGTTGTCGCGTTGCCGGTCAAAGGCGACCAGCGCCGGCGCGGGCGCGTTCTTGCCGGCGGTGAGCCGCCCGGTCACGGCGGACAGTTCCGCGACATTGCGGACCGGCTGGCCGGCCACCGCGCGCAACACGTCGCCGGCCTGCAACGGCGGTTTCGCCTCGCCGCTGGGGCCGCCGCTGCGGACGCTGGTGACGAGCACGCCGTTGGTGTTGGTCAGTCGCATTTCCTTCGCGACAATGAAGGAGATGTCGCGCACCGTGACGCCCCACGGTTTCAATTCGTGCGTCTTCGGCTCCATCACGGGCCGCTCGGTGGCAGCCACTCGCAATGTTTTCGTCTGTCCATCGCGCCGCACCATTGCCGGGATTTCCCTGCCGATGGGCAACGACGCGATTCGTTGCGTCAACGGCGGAATCTCCTCGGCGTGGCGGACATTGACGGCCTGGCCGGAGAGCGCCAGCAGCAGGTCGCCAACCTGGAACCCGGCGCGCGCCGCCGGCGAGTCCGCGATGACGCCGGAGACAAGCGCGCCGTTGGATTCGGCGCCGCTCTTCAGCAACGGCTGGAGCACGATGCCGATCCATGCGCGTCGAACCCGGCCATGCTGGATGATTTCCTCACAGACGCGCTGGGCGAGGTTGCCGGGAATGGCGCCGCCGAGGCCGAAGCTGATTTCATTGATGCCGACAATCTCGCCGCGCAGGTTGACGAGCGGGCCGCCGGAGTTGCCGGGGAAAATCGCGGCGTCGTGCGCGATCCAGCGCACCAGTCCGCCGACGTCCTCGCCGTCGAGCGTGAACCGTCCGCCGCTTTCGAGAGGGCGCGACATGATGAGCTTGGTGTTGCTGACGATGCCGCGCGTGACCGATTGCGCCAACGCAAGCGGGCTGCCCATCGCCAGAACGGTGTCGCCGACTTTGAGTTTGTCGGAATCGCCAAAGGTCGCGGCGGGAAATACGCGCGGTTTCTCGGGCTTGAGACGGAGCACGGCGAGGTCGGACAGCGGGTCGGTGCCGACCAGTTCCGCTTCGATCTCCTCGTTGTCGCTGAGGATGCAAACCAACCGGGTCGCGTGCCCGGCCACGTGGTGGTTGGAGAGGATGTAGCCGTCCTTGCGGACGATGACGCCGCTGCCGCCCGCTTCCTGCTTGAGGGCGCGGCCGCTTTGGAAACGGGTGCTGACCACCTCGATGCGCACCAGCGCCGGTTTCACGCGGGCCACGGCGCGCTCGACCGTGGCTGCCGTGCCGCCGACCCAATCGGCGGAGACCGTCGCCGTCAATGCCGACGACACAAGAAGAATCGCCAGTTGATTTCTCATCAGACCACCCGCGCAAACACCACCAGGAACAACAGCGCCAACACGCTACCCAAGACCGCGAAGTTCAACTGCACGCTCATCCGGTGAAGCTCCTTCCATTGCTGTTCCCAGTGCGGTTCCGGCATTTTGCCGGAGCCGATGACCGGTGTTTTGCGTTCGCGCAGCTCGTTCAGGCGCGGCAAGACCGCTGTCAACAGCCAGGCGTTGGTGCCGCCCGTGCTCACGAGCAACAACAAACTCAGGATGCCCGGCCATTTGCCGAACGCGCGGTCGGCAAGCAGCCAGCCGACACAGACGATGCCGAACACGGCGCAGAAGATGCCGAGCAGATAATAACGAGGGAAAATGGCGCGCTGAAGTTTGGCCGCGTCGTCGGGCGGCAGCGTCTTGAACACCGTGGGCGCGACCACAACGGTAAGAAACACGATGCTGCCAATCCAGACCGACAAGGCCAGCAGATAAAACCATTTCACAAACGGCACCATGCCCGACAGCGTAGCAACCCGGAACGGAAACCGCAAGCCCGGCGTTGCGTCCCAACGGCCCGCACTCCGTCCCGGAACGGCACGGGACTGCGTGCGTTACTACAAACGCACCCAGTGGTTCGTAGTAAGCCACGCAGCGAAGCGAAGTGGCGTTGCGGGAGATTGATCACGAGATTTCCGCTGCCGTCCCGATGCCGGTGCAGCGGGCCATCTCGGCGGCGAGCCATTCGGCTTCGAGCCGGTTTTCAATCCAGCAACCGACAGTGTGGGTTTTGCCGTTGCGAAGGACCAATTTGATGTTGTGATAGGTGCTCGTTCCAGCCGGCGTGCTGGCGGTCATTCCCACGTCGAGCCGGAAGCCGGTGATGTCGGCGACGGGCACCACGCGTTCGCGACGCCAACGGAGCGCCGAGCGCACGATGCTCACCGATTCATTGTTCACGGTCACGGTCACGGAACCGAACCAAAGGCTGAAGAGGAAACCCAACACCAACAACTCCACCAGACCGAAGGCGACGATGAGAATGACAGGCGCCTTAAACACAATCATGGCCGTGACTGCACCCGCTCCCGCTGCGACAAAGATTGCCAACCCAATTGTCGCGCCCGCATTGCGCATGGGCGGGAACGAAAATTCCGTGCCGTCGCGCCATGAAGGCTCGACGCGAACGCGCGACCCAGCGGGTTGTTGAAAGCCGGCGATGGCGGCTTGTTTGGCGGCAAACGCCCTCCTAGCCCATTTGTTTCACCGTACGAAAGGTTGTGATGGTTTTTCGATTTGATTGAGGCTCTGAACCCTCTGCCCAAGAGTCATCAGCAGTTTCAAAGGACGACGGCCTCTGCGGAGGCCGCGTCGGGCGGG